>JANMIM010000729.1:0-6818 GCA_031375795.1 Bacteroidota bacterium | reverse complement strand
TGTCGCACCAGGGCTGTTGGGCACCAATCGAAAGGCTTGGCGCTCGCTTTCTTCGATCTTGAGCACGCAAGACTTCGCTCCACCACCGTTCCAGGTGACCTCCAGCAGTCGCTCCGAGGGACCCACAAACTCATAGGTGGGCAAGTTTTTGGTGTATTGCTTGGTCTTGTCGTTGAAAAACATGAGCAAGGGATCGACCGACATCTTGATGTTGATGGCAATTCCTTGGTTTTGCGGGTCGGTGGCACCCATCGGGATTGCCAGCAGGGTGATGGTGTTTTCCAACTGCAATGACCTGGAGTAGGACACCCCAAATTCGATCTCCAGGACCCCATTTGCCGTGAGGGTCGCTGGCAAGGTGCTTTTGAGCGAAAATGGACTCCGCTCAAACTGTTGCGTCTTTTGCAGGATCACTTGCCAATCTTTGCCGTCACCGACACGGTGCTTGAGTGCCAGCCTGAATACTTGATCCCGTTCCGAATAGTGGTGGGTGCCTGTGATGACCTTGCCAACATCGGCGTTGGTGAGCACAATGACTTTCTGCCCAGCAAGCGGCATCGCCAACATGCAGAGCAAAGCGCCCAATACAAAGCCACGAACTCCGACGGCCCTGAAAATTTGGTTGAATGATTTTCTAAAGTGCATTGGACTCAAGTCTGGAGACTCTTCGCTGAGAGGCCTGGGCCTCGGGGCTTGGAGCACTGGATATTATTCTTCTTACAACATTATTCTACGACCTTCAATTCCGTCCGGCGGTTGAGCGCATGGGCATCCTCGTCACAGGGGACGGCGTCTGCACAGTCATTCACCAAAAATTCCTCCCCAAAGCCCCAGGAGACAAAACGCTCGTTGGGGATCGGTTTACGTGCCTGGATGTACTTCACCACAGACTCCGAACGGCGGCGTGACAACTCAAGGTTGTATTTGGCGGTGCCGCGTGAATCGGTGTGCGACCGCACCTCGATCTTGGCCTTGGGGTTGCGCATCAAGAAAAAGTAAATTTCATTGAGATCCTTTTTGGAGATGAGGTCGAGCGCCGTCTGGTTGTAGCCGTAGTGGATGACCTTGATGCTGTTGTCAAGTCCGTAATCGGCATCCTCCAAGGCGATGTTGAGGGTCATGTTGTTGGTGTCGACGCGCTCAATGTGGCGGCTCGTGCTGAAATAACCCTCCTTGGCGGAAATGATGGAATAGTTGCTCAGCGAATCCCACGGAATCGCCACCCAAAATGTGCCATTGTTGAGCGACATGGCCGAATCCACGATTTCCTGCGTGTTGTTGTTGATGATCTGGATCGAGGCACGCGAGATCGGCGTGCCGGCGGTGCCATCCTCGACGACGCTGCCGTTGACCAAGACATAGTCACCCTTCATCATCGGCACGTTGCGGGTGCGCACCTCCACGCCCCTGAAGTTGCTGAGCGACAGGTTCACGATGCGCGGTACATAGTCGTCTTTCTTGAAGATGACCGTGTAGTCTTCGCCGGGCTGCAAACGCAGACGGTAATCGGCCGAGTCGGTAGTGGCATTGAGCGTGCGCTGCACGGTACCGTGTTGGATCACCTCGATGTCGGCTTCACCCAATCGGGCACCATCGGCCTCGTCATGGACAAAACCATTCATTTCAAAAACCTGCTCGACCTCCAAAAACACGTCCAGGTTGATGTCGCGCCCTTGGGGGATCGATTTGGTCCAGAATGTATCCCTCCACGTGTGGAATCCGGGGGCATCGATGGTCACTAGGTAGCCGGTATTGTCCTTGCAAGGCTCGGAAAATTGGCCGCCACCGTCGGAAATGATGATTTTCTCGTTGCCATGAATGTCCTTGAGGCGCACGATGGAGCCTGGCAGCGGCTCCTTGGTGAGCCCGTCAAACACCTGACCGGTGATGCCGGGCGTGCGTTTGAAGTTGTAGATGTCGTCGCCAGAGGCGGTGTTGCGGTTGGAGTTGAAATAGCCCGAACTGCTCGCCGCGTCCCAAATGATGCCAAAGTCATCCTTGGGAGAGTTGATGCCCGAGCCCATGTTGGTGGTGCTGCTCCACTTGCCATCCTCGTAGTCGCTTGTGAAGAGGTCCAATCCACCAAAACCGACATTGCCGTCGGATGCAAAAAACAGGTGTCCTTGTTTGTTGAAGGTCGGAAAGAGCTCATCCCCTTGTGAATTGACCGATGGGCCCAGGTTTTCAGCCTTGCCCCACTTGCCATCGACACGCTTGATCGCATAGAGGTCGGCACCACCATAACCACCTGGACGGTCTGAGGCAAAGATGATCAAGTCACCATTGGGGTGAACGGCCGGGTGAAAATTGGAATTGCCGTCTGAAAAATTGACGGGGAGGTCGGCGACCTCATCCATTTTCTTGCCCATGCGCTTGGCACCCAGGATTTTCACCTCTTGTGAGGCAACGTTGTTGCCGACGGTCTTTTTCTTTTTGTTGGTCGCAGGATCCTCTGAGCGGGTAAACAGCACCAAGTCGCTGCCGGGCATCTTGACAGCGCCCACATCGTCGTAAGGCGAATTGATGCCACCCTTGATCGGCTTGATCTCGGTGATCGTGCCATCGCCATGCTTCTTGGCTTGGTAAAAGTCGTAGTCCGAGGCCTCTGACTTGCTGGCCTTCATCGAGCCGATTTCACTGCGCTTGCCGCGGGTGGCAAAGACGATCTCGTCTTTGCTGTTGATGGCGATGATGTCTGAGGAGTTGGTATTGAGGCGGGATACCGGCTGGATCTCGTAGCGATTCTTGTCATCCTTCACCTTCATGCCCATCTCGCAGGATGCAATGAAGCGCTCACCCTGCTCAAATTTGCCCGAGATTTCCTCGTACAGCACAAATTGGTCCTTGGCCTCCTGGTACTTGCCATTGCTTTGGAGCACCTTGGCATAGTTGAGGCGGCAATCGGTGTTTTGGTTGCCATTGTCGATGGCTTTGCGGTACCAAACCTCTGCCTTTTCCAAATCGCCTGTCATGCGGTAGCAATCGGCCAATTTCTCCATGACAGCCGGAAATTGGCCATTGTCCAACACCTTCTTATATGTGGGAATGTCACGCTCGTAATAACGCGTGTTCTGGAGACGGGTCGTCTTCCCATTTTCCTGCACTTGCCCCTGGGCGAGGCCCACCTCTGCCACGCCCACCAATGCCACCAACAAAAAGACTTGAATATACTTCATAGAAGCGATGCTCTGTTGAAACTGCGATCCTAGCGGCCCTGCCTGTACTAACTTGCCTACAACCAAGCTGGAGGTTGTGGACATCGGGCTCCATATTCCCAGGTAGGCAGACTAACTTGCCGCTGTTTCTGAGATATGGCCTTGCAGACAAGGGCAAAAAGAACGAAGCGCCCCAAAAACCGTCAGGACTGGCCCAGAGGCCATACCTGCCTGAAAAAAAGCCCACCGAGCGTACATAAATCACGCTCGCACGTAGACCCATGGCGACACTTTAGGCAAAAAAGCAAAAAATATTAACACCACCGACATGTGGATCAATTAATTTTTGGAACACCATTTTCTTCGATCCTGCAAAAAACAAGCGGTTTTCCTCCCTCTTCCCACATGGTTATCCACATACATTTCAGTTTCAGTGCATTAACCGAATGTGGATAAACCCTCATTCTCCTGCCCTTTACGGAAGCCTTGGTTTTACTGAGAAAATAAACCTCCATCGTGAGGAGGATCCATATTTTTCACTACCTTAGTGATCGTGCAAGGTGAATGCTTGCGGAACGGGAAACCATTCGAAAAAGGAAAATCAATCGGATTTTGAATGTCGCGGGTATCAGAAATTGAAAAATTGCGCAGTCGAATGCGCCAACATCACTTTGTAGCCATTTCTGGCCCCCGCAATTGCGGCAAGTCACGAGTGCTGCAGGAGCTCAGGTCCAGCCTAGAGATCGAGGTGAAAAACATGCGGGAAAACGAAAGCCGCTTCAAAGCCAAGGCTGGCATGAAGTGGAAGGTCGCGCATATCCGCCTCAACCGCGACGACAATCCCTTTGACCTGCTCACCAAGGCCATCGCTGGCCCCACGGCCAATATCCTCGTCGGCGCCAATGAAAAAGTGGACCCGCTCTTTGAGGCCAGCATCAAGCAGGCCCTGCTCACCAAGGATGGCTCCGGGCTCCTCAACATCTACCGCCAATTCCTTCAAATCAAGCAATACAACTTCCTGGTCATCGTCGATCAGTTTGAAAATCTGTTTTTCACGACGATCCTGAGCCAGGAATTGAAGCACATGTTTGTGAAGCTGCTGCTGCTGGCGAGCTTCGACCAGCGGCAGATTTATGTGACGGTGGCCCTGCGCCCTCCCAAGGCCGATCTCTGGAAGCAGAATTTCCGTGATCTCAATACCGCCGTGGAGACCTGCCATTTCAGGCTCTACAATCCCAATCAGCAGGCGCTCGAGCTCGCGATCGGCGACACCTTTGTACAAGAACGCCTGCGCTTGCTCAGCGATGCCGGCGAGGAGGAAATACTCGCGACCGACTGGCTCAAGAGCCAGGAAATCTATCAGCAGGTGGCCATGAAGCGCATCCGGCAGATTTCCGAGGACCTCTATGACGTCCTCAAGGTCAAGTGGAAAAAGATGCAAAAGGACGGTGCCGCAGGCTCCTCCAAGATGGTGCCCGCCGACAACGTGAAGGTGATCACCAAGCAATTGCGTGGCATCGTCGACGTGATATGGCCGCAACTCCTCCTCAAGTCGAATATCGGCAACCTCGAAGCCGAGGAGCGCGATGACCTCGTCGAGCACTTGAAAAACCAGCTCACCGACGTGCTCACCGATGAATTGCTGCGCCGCCTGAGCAGCCTGCTCGCCGAGGAATTGTACTTTGAGCAGGAGCCGCTCACACAGATTGAGAAGAATGTGCGGCAACTCGTGCGCGACTGGGCAGAGGTGCTCGAGGACATGCGCAAGGAGGGCGGCCGTCGCAAGCCACGCGCGATCCAGACCATCACGATGGCCGAGCAGCGGTCGGGCTCAGTCGGTGCTGCAAGTGCCGACTACAAGGTGGATCGCTCAGGGCCTATCGAAAAACGGGCCGAGGCGGCCTACATGGCCTTGCGGTCTGCGCTGGACAAGCGCATTGCCGGCAAATCGCTCTCGATCTTGGGACGCAACGCCAAGACGGGCGCCCAGTCGGCACTCAGCGTCGAGTCCTTGGTGCATGCCATGGGCCGATTTGCCAGCCGACTCATCGATGTATTGGAAGTCTTTGCGCACGCCGGCGTGCTGGACGTGGATCCTGTGGGGCCGATGCTCATGGAGTCGGTCGTGTCCCTCACCGACCACGACCTCGCCGACAAGTGGGAACGCATGAATGAGTGGATCACGGGCCGCAGCGGCATCATCAACACCGGTTTGGACGACGGCTCGCCAGTCTTGGGAAGCGTCGCCACCGCCGAGGAGCCCTTGCTGCAATTCTCCATGGAGTTCAAGGAGGATTTTGGAGGCGCGCCGAGCAATATCGGAGAATATGTGAGTCGTGCCGACACTGTGTATGAGTCATTGATGCCCAGCTTGCGCAAGCGGGCTGCACAACGCCTGCTCGTGACGGTGGCCACGATGGACCCGACCAACAAAGGGATCGGCCAAAAGGAGGTCTTGGAAAAAATCGGGCGTTTCGAGGCCCAGATACGGGACCTCATCGAATATTTCATTCGCCAGGGAATCCTCGCACCCGAGGGAGGCCTGCATTTCAAGGAACCCAGCCTTCCGCAGAAATGGGAGCGGCTGGCAAAATGGATCAAAGAAGACACCAGATAGGAATCAATAGAGCAGTACAGCTATGGCTAAGAAAACGGAATTTACCTATCAAATGATCGAGCCGCTCATCGTCTTTCAAGAGGTCGACGGGCGCAATGTATATGTGGAATTTGCATTGCCGGGCAGCAAGGACGTCATTGAATCCAAGGCAAGCATCAAAAAAAGCACCGACGTCGGCTCCAAGGTCAAGCAGCGCCTCACGATGGTAGGCGCCAGCCAGGGCCGGATGTTGGCTACCCGGGCGATCAGGGGTGCCATCGGCGGGGGCATCATCGGGAGGCTGGGCACGACTGCGTTTCAGACGGCTGCCACCGAAATCAAACCGGGACAAGGCGCCACCGAGGACGAAATCCAAAATGCAATCGTCGATGCATTCGTGCGGGTCAAGGACAATTTCCATTTCGACGAGGCTACTGGGGAATGGGGCAAACCCTTGGTCGCCCCCCCGCCCCCACCCAAGTCTCCGTTTGAGGAGCAAATGAACAACCACCCGATCGCCGACCCGCACGACAAGAATGTATTTGCAAGGGTCATGGCAGAATTGGCCTATGCCGATGGCACGGTCTCCAAGGAAGAAGCCGAATTCTTCAAGACGATCATTCCGCCCGACCAGCCATCGCTGGACCGTCTCGCCAAGGCCGATCCCGTTTCCAAGATCGAGGCCGAGGAAGTGACGCAACCTGTGAAGGCGACGATCTACATGGTGGCCTGGGTCATTGCCCTCATCGACCTGAGCCTGGATCCCGTCGAGGAGGAGTTGCTGATGGAATATGCCGATGTGATGGGCTTGCAGGACCAGCGCCGTGAGGAGCTGATCAAGCACGCCAAATACTTCGTGATCGAGCAAAACATCGATCCCGACGAGCCACGCGAGGAGCTCTTTGCGATCGCCGACAAGATCAAGCTCAACCACGATGACGCCGAGCGTGCCCGGATTGCTTACAAACGTCGGGATCGATGTTTTGCTCGATCACGAAGTATTTGGCGTGCTTGATCAGCTCCTCACGGCGCTGGTCCTGCAAGCCCATCACATCGGCATATTCCAT
>JANMIM010000655.1:0-1477 GCA_031375795.1 Bacteroidota bacterium | reverse complement strand
CCGCAACCCTTCGATTTTCGGCAGAATCCCACTATCTTCCAGTCCAATATGTGTGGACGCTATACATTGACGATGCCGATCGTGCTGGTGGCAGAGGAACTCGACCTGGATCGGCCGGAGTTTGAGGTCGATGCGCGCTACAACATCGCCCCGACACAGCGGCTGCCGGTGCTCACGCAGGAGCAGCCGCGCCATCTGCAGCTGATGCGGTGGGGCCTCATTCCGTCTTGGGCCAAGGATCCGAGCATTGGCAGCAAGATGATCAATGCGCGGGCGGAGACCTTGACTGAAAAACCCGCCTTCCGTCAGGCATTCCTTCAAAGGCGCTGCCTCATCCCCGCCGACGGCTTTTATGAATGGCAACAAACGGGTTTTGGGAAATTGCCGCAACACATCCACCTCATTTCGGGCCACCTGCTCACCTTTGCCGGCCTCTGGGAAAGCTGGCGCGACGGCGAGGGCCGCGAGTTGCGCTCATTCACCATCATCACCACGACCCCCAATGCCGAGATGGCGCATGTCCATGACCGCATGCCTGCGGTGATTCCGCCCGAAAAACGGACCGCTTGGCTGGACACCGCCACCCCGGTCGGGGACCTGCAAGCCATGCTGTCGCCGCTGCCCGACGGCTCGCTCGAGATTCAGCCGGTCGGCGACCTCGTGAATTCGCCGCGCAACGAGGGGCCCAGCCTCATGCTGCCGCCGCAGTCACTTTTCTTTTGACGGCCTCCATTGCCCGCCACCCCAAAAATCAAGAATGCCAGGCTTACGGGCCGGGCATTCTCTTGAAGCTATAAAATCAATCGTCAATCTATGAAAAAACGCTATTCCTACTTGGCGCTCGATTCAGTCCGCCGCCACCACCCAGATTACGGTCTAGGCGGGTGGGCGGACTGACAATCTTCGAAATCCTGCGTGCCTGAGCGTCGCACTGCAAGAGAGGTTTGAATATATGATCAATGCATCCATGGTCTTGGGGTATTGGAAGTTCAATTTCCGAGGTAAATCTTCAGCAGAAACAAGCCTGCGATCACGCCTACAAAAGCGATGTTGAGCATGATCAATTGGAGTCGGTGGGTCTTCATCGTGTTTTCTAATTCGTGTTTCGCAACCAAGTACTGCCTTGATTCTGATACCAAGTTGCAGCGATTGATCGAGAGCACGAAACCGAGAAAACAATCTGGATTACACAGTTTGGAGGGTATGAGACCGACGGGTTGGAGGTAGAGAAATCGTTTTAGAGGGGGCAGAATGCGCGATCAATCGCTGAATTCGATTACTGCGGGGCCCCAAAAAAATAATCAAAAAATCTCATCCCCGCTCCAAAACGGCCATTGTGAGCCGCGAAATCGCACTCTGCTTGCCGGCATCGTCGTGCATGCGGATCTCCCATACCTGTGTGCTGCGCCCGACGTGTACCACACGCGCCACGCCCGTGACCCAGCCGCTGCGCACGGCACGCAGGTGGTTGGCATTG
>JANMIM010000652.1:0-3263 GCA_031375795.1 Bacteroidota bacterium | reverse complement strand
GGCCGATTTCTCCGTTTCGGTGGGTGAGTAGTGCGTTTTCCAATGATAAAACGATGGCTCTACCACCGATTCCCTTCGGCCGCAACCCACGATCAGCAACAAAATCGCCCACTTGGTCCACTTTGTGACGCGCATCATCTTGCAATTACGAGCCTTTGCACGGTTTTGCGGTGGCCCTCAAAGTCTATTTCCAGCAAATATACCCCTGCAGCCCAATCGGATACATCTAGGGCAGAGGTCTCGGATGGTTCGATTTGGCCAGAAGCCTTCAAAGCACCATTGAGATGCCGGATCTTGTAATTCGCAGTGATGGCAGAGCGGTTGGACAACTGAATTGCGTTTTCGCTGGGATTGGGAGCAGCGGCGAATACAAGGGCTGCTTGATCCTCGATTTGCACCGGCGCCACGACGGTGACGCTGTCGCAATAGGTCACGAGTCCGCAGCCATTCACCTGGGCCTGCAAGCACACCAGATAACTGCCCGGCAAGACATATTGATGCTGTGGGTCCTCGATGGCATCGGTGCTGCCATCGCCAAAATCCCATAGCAACTGCGTGCCGTCCCCAGGCAGCCCATCAAATAAAATTGTGGAGCCGCCACCGGCCACCCACGTGAACCGGGGACCCGCGTGAACGGTGACGATCACGCCGCTCGAATGGTTGATGCAGCCATTTGAATCGATGACTTGCACGTACATCGTGTCGCTTTGCGATACGGGACGTATCCGATTGGTATCGCCATCGCTCCATAGATATTGCAAATACCCAGCCCCAGCGTCCAAAAGGAGGCTGTCTCCCGGGCATTCGGTCAGGCGATTGGGGCCGTTGAGGTCATAAAAAAACTGCCCGCATCCCACAGGATGCAACCTTGCGAGGTAGGTCTGCTGTCCAAATGGCACAAATGAAGTGCTGAAACCAAAGAAAACATAGTCGCCATCGTATGTCTGCTCAAAGTACCGAGGCATGTCGTGGCCCTGCCTGCCCACACGGTGCATTCGCTGCACATTGCCAGCGCTGTCGAGCCTGTACAAGGCAATGTCATGGTCCCGACCTGTGGGTCCGTAACTTACATCGACCGATGAGGCAAATGTATAGCCGCCATACCGATCCTCGATGATGCCGCGCGCAGTGCGTGACTCAAAGCCGATGCCGCCATAGGTCTTGCTCCACAATGGATTTCCGCCGGGATCGAGGCAAAGTAAGTAGTTGTCGTAGTCGCTTGGCTGTATCCAGCCCATGATCAATATGTTGCCTTGGGCGGTCACTGTCGGCACCGGGCCTCCCGTCTGGAATGGTTCGACATAGTTGCGTGTCCAGACCGTGTCGCCCAATGAATCGATCTTGACCACCCAGATGTTCGAAAAAAAGCCATTGCCGCCTGTCGTAGACAGGATGTAGCCGCCATCGTCGGTAGGTGCGGCCATCGTGCCACCCTCAAAGCCTGCGCCCCCGTAAGTTTGCGACCACAGGAGACCACCAGCGGAATCGATGTGAAGCGCCAGCATGTCATAGCCATTGGCCGAGGTATAGCCGGTGATCAAGAAGCTACTGTCCGGTCGCAAGAGCACGGTGTACATGCCCTCGGTATGCAGCGTGTCTGCGTAAATGCGCATCCACAAAGAATCGCCATGGACGTTGAATTTCCAGGCGACGATGTCGCGATTGGCCGTGCGCGTGGTTCCTGTCGCCAGAAAGCCGCCGTCAAGCGTTTCTGTTACGGCACACAAATCGATCGAATTTCGGATGCGGTTGGTCCAAATTGTATCGCCATTTTGGTCCAAGCGCATGAGCCAGGAGTCGACGCCAAAGCTACCCATCGCGATCATGCCACCATCGCGTGTGTTTCTCACCTCGCAGCCATCGTCATAGGGCCCTCCCCAAGTCTTTTCCCAAAGCACCTGCGCAGAACTCCAAGGCCCTAGGTAAAGCAAGAGCGCAATGGACAGCGATATCTTGGTGGTGGCGTTCATCAAAACCTCTGAGAAAAGTTAGTGTTTTTTCCAGTGAAGACGAAAGCGATTTTTTGGGTGGTCTAGTATTTTGCCTCAGGGAGCAGGCGTAGGATCTACCTTGTTGGGTCCACTGGTGTCACAGGGCACCGGCCCCAACGCCTCCCGACGGTGTCGAAATGGCCAGGCGTACGATATACGCAGTCAAGTATTCAATCGGCAAAGAGGATTATGGAAGACAGCCCTGTCTGTTCCCAACATCGCTCTTCGTAGGAATCATCTTCTGATCATGTTTAGTCCCAATGCAAAACCGGCTCCTCGACGATCAGCCTTTCGACATCGAGCAGCGGCAACAGCAGTGGCTGCATGCCGATCCGGTCGGTACGTTCGAGCAACACCCCGCGCGCAGTGCCTACTACGATGGTTCCTATTTGCAACAAGATGTGCCTTGGAAGCGCGAGGGATTTGGACGGAGCATCGCAAACCAAATTCCAGGAATGTTCCTCAATTTCAAAAACGCAGTCCACCACAAGGCTCAGCAGGGTGAGTTGCGGCAAATGGTAGCCGATCAGGAGGGAGGCCGTAATCGTTTTCCGTTGGGATGCCACTTGCCATTCAAGTTTTGCACCGATCGACAAGTCATGGGCCTCGGTACCCCAGCCTGCCATGCTGGCTTCAAAATGTGATGGCAGCACTTCCAGAAGGCGAATTTCAAAGGGCGCTTGAATCGGTTCAATCATTAGGACAGCTGCGTTGAATTCATGTAAAAAGTTGAAAACCTGGCTAACACGCGTTCTGGCTTTGGGATGTTTTCGCGGAAATAATCCACCGCCACAGTGGCCTGCCCTTGTCCGCTTCCAATGAGGACTTTTTCCCCTGAAAAGATCGTGATCAAGGAGATGGTCAATGCCTTTTCCAGCTTGGTGATGGTTTCCAAACTCAAATTCTCGCTCCCTTTCACAATCTTATTGATGTATTGCGGGGAAACTCCGACCCGTGCCGCCAAGTCTTTTTGACTGAGGGATTGGGTACGCATGCTCCGCAGGAGCTGCAACGCAATCGCCGCAGACTTCAAGCGCCAGCCTTCTTCTGCCTGCCGCTGAAGTGCCTCGGATTCCCAGTTGCTGACGTTGTCGCCTGCAAGTGCTTTTAATCGTTCCTTCTTTTCAAGCTTTTCCATATTCCTTTGCCTAATTTAACTCTCCAAAAGAGACGGTGCGCCAAACATATAAGTGGCCTGGCGGAAACAAACACACAAATCAAATGCATCCAGCAGTTGGGAAGTGCAAGTCCGAAGCCTACACGATGCGCCCA
>JANMIM010000604.1:0-2555 GCA_031375795.1 Bacteroidota bacterium | reverse complement strand
GGATTTGTCTGGCTCGACCAATTCACCATCCGCAACCTCGAGCTGCTGCATCCCAACCATCCCGACGGCAAGGCCCTCGAGGATGTGATCGATCACACGGTCACGCCCATGGGCGCCCGCCTGCTGCGACGTTGGCTGCTGTTTCCACTGAAGGACTTGGGTGGCATCCGCCGCAGGCTCGATACCGTGGAAGTGATGCTCAAGGATCAGGTGAATCTGCGCAAGCTCGACGAAATCCTGCGCAAGGTCGGCGACATGGAGCGCCACGTCTCCAAGCTCGCCACGCGCAAGATGCAGCCGCGCGAAGCCATGATGATGCGCAACAGCCTGCGGCTCCTGCAACCGCTGCGCGCCTTGCTCCTGGAATTCGGGCACGTGAACCTCGACCGCCGCGAGCAGGCATTCCACAATCTCAAAGACGCCCTGGGACTGCTCGACCGCTACCTGGAGGAGGATCCCAACAACAATTTGAATACGGGCGGCGTCATCAAGGGCGGGGTGAATGCCGACCTCGACGAGCTCCGCGGCATCAGCACCAACGGCAAGGACCTTCTGCTCGACATGCAGCGCCGCGAAATCGAAAAAACGGGCATCAGTTCCCTCAAAATCGGCTACAACAAGGTCTTCGGTTATTACCTCGAGGTCACCAATGTGCACAAGGAAAAGGCGCCCGACCACTGGATGCGCAAGCAGACGCTGTCGAATGCCGAGCGTTACATCACGCCCGAACTCAAGGAATACGAGGAAAAAATCCTGAATGCCGAGGAGCGGATCGTGAGCATCGAGACGACGCTCTACGCCGAATTGCTGGAAAAACTCCAAGCGTGGCTCATTGACATCCAGCACAATGCCTTGCAAATCGCAGAGTTGGACATCTTCGCCTGCTTTGCCGAGAATGCGCGCAAATTGAACTACGCAAAGCCCGAACTCGACGAGGGCAATGCACTCGACATCCGCGCAGGGCGGCACCCGGTGATCGAAAAAAGCCTGGGTCGCGACGAGACCTACGTCCCCAACGACGTGTACCTCGACAACGAGCAGCAGCAGATCATCATCATCACCGGCCCCAACATGGCGGGTAAAAGCGCCTTGCTGCGGCAGACGGCGCTGATCGTACTGCTCGCGCAAGTGGGCAGCTTCGTTCCCGCCGACAGCGCCAAGATCGGCCTCGTGGACAAGATCTTCACGCGGGTAGGGGCGAGCGACAACATCAGCAGCGGCGAGTCGACCTTCATGGTGGAGATGAACGAGACCGCGCGCATCGTGAACAATGCGACCCGCAAGAGCCTGATCCTGCTTGACGAGATCGGGCGCGGCACGAGCACCTATGATGGCGTGAGCATCGCCTGGGCGCTCGTGGAGCACCTGCACGAGAGCACAAAGTGCGCGGCCAAGACCTTGTTTGCGACGCATTACCACGAGCTGAACGAGATCAGCGAGAAAATGCCGCGGGTGAAAAACTACAATGTCTCGGTCAAGGAGTACGAAGGCAAGGTCATTTTCATGCGCAAGCTCGTGCCCGGCGGCAGCAACCACAGCTTCGGCATCCACGTCGCCGAAATGGCCGGCATGCCCAAAACCATCGTGAAACGCAGCGGCGAATTGCTCGGCCACTTCGAGCAAAACAAGATGCACGACAAAAACGTGGCCCAGAGCATCAAATTCGCAGCCAAATCCCAAAGCATCCAACTCAATATGTTTGAGCTCAAGGACGCCGATACCTTAAAAATCCGCGACGTCCTCGCCGGCGTGGACATCGACAGGATGACGCCTGTGGAGGCTTTGCTGAAGTTGCAGGAGATCAAGCTGGCTTTGATGGAAAAATGAAAGATGAATATGCCTATCCGGCAGTTGACCAGTTGAATGGAAAAACGGGTGTCATTTCGACCGATTCCGATAGCTATCGGAAGGTCGAGGGAGCGAAGCGACGAGACCACGCAGCGGAGAAACAGCGTTCGGCGCAGCCAAATCTAGCGCCTCTAGTAGCACCTCCTGCATGACCAGAATGCGGATTAGCAGCGATGGTCAGCAATTGCTCATCAGGGGCATGGTCAAGCATGAGGTGTATTGTGAGGCGCTAGATTTAGCTGCGCTGATCTCGCGATTCTCCGCTGCGTCATGGCTTATTTGCTGCGGCTCCTTCGGAGCCTTGCAACTAAGCCATGACTCCGGTCGAAATGACACACAATTTAGCTTACTGGTCAACTTCCCGATAAGCATAATAATGAAAGATGAACGATGAAGCAAACAAATTTCTCCAATTTACCTTTTCGCAGGCCCTTGAATGCGGCATTTTGGCTGTTGATTTTCATTTTCATCGGTCCAATCGCCTATTCGCAGTCCGAAGGCCTGAAGCAGATCGACGCGGGGCCTGCGCATGTGACCTCGGTGGACGGCCTCGTATTGCGCGAGCGGCCGGGGATTGAGCAAAAACGCTTGGCTGTGATGCCTTTTGGTGCCATGGTGACCGTCTTGGATTCGACAGGCGGCAAATTGGACAGCCTTGCACCCCTCAAAACCGGCTATCTGGAAGATGGGAAATTGAAGTCTGCCAC
>JANMIM010000576.1:0-12421 GCA_031375795.1 Bacteroidota bacterium | reverse complement strand
TTCGCATTGGCATCAATAATACCTGTATTGAAAAAACCGTCAGTTATCTGGCGCGTTGCGCGCGCCGTTTCACATCCAGCCGGCAACCCGATCGGGAATGATGTTGCCGGTCTCCACAAATGTCTTCTCAAGCAACTCGGTGTTGAATGACCATGCGTTGAATGTCGAGGTCACGTCGCTCAGCATCAAGCCCAGTTGCAGCGGCCCCTTGTTCCAGCGGGCCCCGATGTCAAAACCAAATCCCCAGGCGGTCGCAAACTTGCCCACGCTGCGGTTGATCACCTTCACATTGGCCCCGACATCCAAGCCTCCAAGCGCCTCAAAATGCTGCGCCACACTCAAGACGGCCGCCAAGTCTGCGACAGAAAAGGTCTGTACGGCGCTGAAATCGATGTTGCCGTTGGGATCCACGAGGTTCAGGGTATTGGGGATGTCGTCCACGCCGAGGCGAATCACAGACGCTCCAAAATGGCGGTTGTCGCCGATGGGCATCGTGAAGCCGATGTAGTCATACTTGGCGATGCCCGCAAAATACTCGGAGTGCATCAGGGCCAGCTCGGGCGCCTTGGGGGCCAAGCACAACCCGCCTGGATTCCAATAACCCGCCGTGGCGTCGTCCACGATGCCTGTCATCGCATTTCCCATGGCTGCTGCCCGTGCACCGACACCGATCTTGAGAAATTCATTGGAGTATTTGCGCACTGCCTGAGCCATCAACAAGCCCGGCAACAATGCCAGCAAAAGCAGCAAGCCTTTCCGAATTGATCCTATCATGCGATTCGATTATACATTGAAAGGTAAAGATACTGCCAGCGGCTTGGTTTTTCAAGGCAAAAATTCATGGATGATTTTCCGCGGACAATCCTCCCAAAAACGACCCGATTCCGTGCCCTCCACACCTGCAGTCAGGTTGCGTGTACGATCCCGCCTTGCGGGAGAAGGCGGAGGAATTACGTGTTCGTCGGCCCTCCCAAAAATCCTGCTTGTGGGCCGACGAACCGGTTCAGATTTTAAGTAACCTCAGTTCTGGATTGTGCGCATCAATTGATCAAAATGAATCGCCCTAATCTATTGACTGTTAGTTTCTTGCCGTAGTGGCAGGGCATACCCTGCCACTACGAGGCATTCATACAATGGCATGCCCTGCCCCTACGAGGCATTCATACAAGTCGGGAGGGGACGACGAACCGGTACGGAAAGTCATTCCTTAGCCCTGATCTCTGTAAAGAATTGCTCGAAGTAATTCTCGATACGCACCTCAAAATCACGCATCAGCGCATCAAACCTTGGGTCGTCCAGGAATCGGCTCTCCTCAATGCCTACGCGCCTCAGCAGGCGACGCAAGATGTAAATCAGATGATCGTTCTCTGTATAGTGGTACAGGTATTTGTTCTCGACAAATTTGGCCAAAAATGCCTCGTAATTGGGCATCGGGTGCGCGGAGACGGCCTCGGTGCCCAGCCGCAAATCATGGAAGGGTGCCAACTGCTCAAAGTGTCGGTAATAGTCCCCCAAGATTTCTGGATCATGGTGGATCAATACTTTGTCTAGTAGCAGCTCAAGTAAAATATGTGCAATGAAATACTTGCGTGGCACCTCCACCTGAGGCAGGCGCTCCTCGAGCATGCGCGAGAGGGCGTGGGTTTCCTGGGTGAAGAGTTCGCAGGAATGAAAGACGCGGTCTGCATGGAAATGCCGCTCCAAACCCAGCAGGAATTGTGGATCTACCTGCGTCTTGATCTCGGGGGCAAGATGATCCACATGCCCGGCCTTGATGCGCAAACCCGAATTGTAAATCGAGAGCAAGTCGGGCGTCGCTGCACCGACCACAAAGCTGCTGCTCGTGTGCGAACGGTCCAGGTAAAAGTGTGCGAGAAAGTTCATCGAGCTTGCAACACGCGTTTCTTTTCGATCGGGCCGCAAGTTAGTGATTTTTTGAAGGCAAGGGGCGACGGCTTGGAACATCGGCATCGGCCGCAAAAGCGATTCACCCGACCGACAGATACTGCGCATTCGAGGGCGATAGGGGCCGTAGCGTGCCGTCTGGATCAGAATATTGGCCATGCACTGCGAATAATCCAAAACCCAACAACGCTGATAGACAGTGCAATGCCGATCGATCGGCCTGCAATCGTCCAATTGACAAAAGGAAATTTTTTGTGAATGGCGTTGGGACTGCTTATTTTGGGATGTTGCAATCAGAATTTAAATCCTGCAACGCTGATATCTCATGGCAGTAAATCAAAACACGGGCGCCAACTCAGGCACTGCTGCGGGGCGAAAGCACCCAAAGGGTCTGATGGTGCTGTTTCTCACTGAAATGTGGGAAAGATTTGGGTACTACTTGATGCTGGGCATCTTTTCCCTCTTCATGCTCGACAGTTGGGAAAATGGCGGCATGGGCTTCACCGGTGCCCAAAAATCAGACATTTATGGCACCTACATCGGTCTGGTCTACCTCACGCCCTTCATCGGCGGCCTCTTGGCAGACAGGATCCTGGGCTATCGGCTTTCGATCATCATCGGTGGCTTGTGCATGTCGGCAGGCTACTTTTGCCTCTCCCTGCATACCACCAATACATTCTACATCGCCCTGCTGCTCATCATCGTCGGCAATGGCTTCTTCAAGCCAAATATCTCCACGCTTGTCGGCAACCTCTACAACGACGACCGCTACAAAGCCAACAAGGACGCTGGCTTCAACATCTTCTACATGGGCATCAACGTCGGCGCCTTCATCTGCAACTTCGTGGCGGCCTACATGCGCATCAACTACGGCTGGGGCTATGCCTTTGCCGCGGCAGGCGTGGGCATGCTCATCGGCTTGATCGTCTTCATCGCAGGCACCAAGCACGTCAAGGAAGCCGACGTCATCAAGCCCACCAAGCCGGGCGACATGTCGCTGGGCAAGATTTTTGGCATTGTGCTGGTCCCAATGGTGGTGTTTGGTGTGCTCGGTTACCTCTTCAAGGGTACACCCGGTCCAGGCAACCCCAATTCCTACTTGATCAGCTCAGACACCACCGACGCCTTTTTGTTTGGTTGTATCCCCGTGTTTGCCTTCTTCGGGTACATGCTCTTCACTGCCAGCCCCGAAGACAAGCGTCCGATTGGTGCATTGCTCTCGGTGTACACCTGCATCATTATTTTCTGGGCGGTGTTTCACCAAAATGGGGATGCGCTTACCGTCTGGGCCGAGGACTATACCGACAGGGAAATGCCTGAATGGATCGCCAAACCTGCCGAAACAGCCGGCATGGCCCAGCCGACCAATTACCATGCCTCCATTTACGAGAATTGGGACAGCACCCGGTTTGCAGGACTCACGACCTCCCTCTCTGCCAGGCATGACTCGATCGAAAAAGTAGCCGAGGCTGCCACCGACCCCAAGGTCAAGGAAGCGAACAAGGAAATGGCCAAGGCTGTGAGCCATGAGCTCAAGGTGCGCGAGGACTCGCGCAAATATTTCGCCAACCTGCCCGAGGCGCAGCGACCCGCCAAGGACCAGGACCTGCTCCTCATCAGCACCGAGCTCTTCCAGTCGATCAATCCATTCTGGGTGGTGTTGCTCACCCCCGTCGTGGTCGGCTTCTTTGGCTTCCTGCGGCGACGCAGCAAGGAGCCGAGCACGCCCACCAAGATTTTCCTCGGCTTGGTGATCACAGCCCTCAGCACACTCGTGATGTTTGCAGCCGTGAAAGCCACCGATTTGGGAACCGAAAAGGCGAGTAGCCTCTGGCTCGTGGGTGCCTACGCAGTCATCACAGTCGGCGAACTCTGCCTCTCGCCGATGGGCCTCTCCCTCGTGAGCAAGCTCAGTCCGCCGCGCCTCACGGCCCTCATGATGGGTGGCTTCTTCCTCTCCACCGCCGTCGGCAACAAGCTCGCCGGCTCGCTCTCCAGCCTCTGGGAAGGATTTGAGGACAAGAGCAATTTCTTCCTCATGAACTGCATCCTCGTCCTCATCGCTGCGGCCATGCTGCTGCTCATGTTGAAGTGGCTGAACAGTGTCATGAAGGAAAAAAATATCCATTGATCGAAATCAAACAAGAGCCAGTGCGTTTCAGCACTGGCTTCTTGTTTTTAAACACCGGCTTAATACAGCGTTGAAATATGGCACACCCGACGACGATAGAAGAAATCCAGGACTTTAAAGGCAAGTACCCCAAGCAACTGTGGTACCTCTTCCTGGTCGAGATGTGGGAGCGCTTCACCTTTTATGGGATGCGCGCCCTCTTGGGTCTTTACATTTCGCACTTGATCCTCTCCACGGCCTATATCCCGGCGGCACCCGACGTGATCCAAGCCAAGGTGGAAGAATACAAGAAAAAAGGCGAGACACTCGACGAGAACCACCCGCTCTGGTTCAATGAGACCTCGATCCAAAAGGAGCACGACGCTGCCGAAGCCAGTTCCAACCGGCGCTATGGCATGATCCAAGCCTTCATCTATGCGATGGCATTCGTCGGCGGACTTTTTGCCGACAAGATCTTTGGTTTTCGAAAGTCCATCTTCTGGGGCGGCACCCTCATGGCCATCGGCACTTTTGTCATGGCCATCCCCGGCTCGGTTGCCTTCTATGCCGGCATCTCGATCCTGATCGTGGGCAACGGCTTCTTCAAACCCAACATCTCGACCATGGTCGGGGCGCTCTACCGGCAAGGTGACCCACGGCGAGACGCTGGCTTCTCGCTCTTTTACTCCGGCATCAACATTGGGGCCTTCTTGAGCGGCCTCACGATCGGCTGGGTCGGCACCTCGGTCTCCTGGTCGCTGGGCTTCGGCTTGGCGGGCATGTTCATGTTGCTGGGATTGGGCGTGTTTATCTTCACACAGAAATCCCTCGGCCCGATCGGCTTGCCACCCGAGCCAGAAAAGGCCGCCGGCGGACTGCCAAAGACGGGCGGCATGCCCATGTGGATGAAGCTGGGCATGACCTTTCTCTTCATCCCTGTCTTTTTCCTCATGGTGAATTATCCGGTGCGCATCGACATCACCTGGCTCGTCGGATTTCAGGATGCATTGACAAAAGCCCCTTCCTTCATCGAATTGAGCGACGTGATCATGGGCTTGGCTGCCTTGGTGACGGTCGGCTATTTGGTGAATGCGATCCGCGGCTCGGAACGTACAGAGGCCCGCAAGTTGATTGCGGCGATGATCCTGATCTTTTTCTCGGTGGCTTTCTGGTCCTTCTTTGAGCAGGGCGGCGGATCGCTCAACTTCTTTGCCGTGGGCAACGTGAAGAGCTCCCTGAACATGACCTCGGTCAACAACTCGCTGAATGCCTTGTATGTGATCCTGCTGAGTCCGCTCGTGGGTTTGTTGTGGCTGGCCCTCAACAAACGGCAGTCTGAACCCAACACGGTCGTGAAATTTGGCTTGGGCTTTCTTTTCCTCGGCGTGGGCTTCCTCATTTTCTATGCGTCCAAGTTTGCGGCAGACGCAAACGGCATGACGCCGATCCTCTACTTCTGCATCGCCTACCTCGCCGTGACAGTCGGTGAGTTGTGCCTCTCCCCGATCGGTCTCTCCATCATGACCAAGTTGTCTCCCAAGCGTCTCTATGGCGTGATGATGGGCACTTGGTTCCTGGCGAGCGCATTTGGGCAATATGGTGCCGGGCTCATCGGTGCGGCATTGGCGACTGCCGATGCCAGCAATGCCAACCCCACCAACTTGGACAAGTTGGAGCAATACACGCACGGCTACATGCTCATCGGCTACATCTCGCTGGCTGCGGGTGTGCTGCTGATCGTGCTCTCGCCAGCCATCAAGAAGTTGATGGGCGACGTGAAGTAAGGCTGTTGGCTCATTTGAATTCGGCGAGGCTGCTCCAATTGGAAATGCCTCGCCGAATTGCATTTGGGAGGGGCTGCTTCGTTTTTTGTGGACTGCCGATGGTCCATGTTGGAGATGGAAAATATTCGGGGTGTTTTGCACGTCCCCGTTTCGGTGTGGGGGGGCGATAAATCGCGTCGCCACGCACGTGGTGGCGGCCGAATTTCATTATCTTTGGCCACGCTTTGGCCACACCTTTTTATGGCCTGTCTACGATAATTGATACGACCGATGTACAACGTCTTTCGCTGCATGGCAGCCCTGCTATTCACCTTGGGATGCCAGTTTCTCCACGCCCAGAGTACTTCCTTCAGCCCGTTCAAGATCACGCTGTTTGAGGATGCCGCCCAGATTGCCTCCAAGGGAATCGTCAATTTCACCGGCCAGAAGGCAGACATCCCGATGAGCACGACCCTGTTGCCAGAGTCGATCGACCTAGTATCGGGCACACCCGACGTGAAGGTCAAGTATTACAAGATTCGGCAGGACTCCGTGCCCAGCAATGAAAATGTCGGCAACTGGGCCGAGGTCTTGATGGCCAACATGGGCAAGCGGCTCACGATCGTGTACAGTGCGGGCATGGAGCTCGACGAGGTGACCGGCGAGGCGCGTGTGGTCAATACCGAGAAGGGCATGTTGCTGCTGCACGGCGGCGAAAACAGCGAGTATTTTATACCATTCACCGAAATCAAACAGGTGATCGTGCAGGGCCAGGGCAATTTCAAGAGCTTGGACAAGGTGCCCAAGACGGTCCTGGAAATCGGCATCGACAAGGACCAGCCCTTTGTGCCCATGCAGATGTACAGCCTGCACAAGGGCGTGAGCTGGATTCCCGTGGGCCGCATCCGCATGATCAGCTCCGAAAAAGCGCTCTTGCAACTCACGGCAGTCATCCAAAACGACCTTATGGACCTCAACGACATCGACCTGGAGCTATCGGCCTCGGAGATCCTGGCCTCGGGCCATCAAAACGGGGAGAGTCTCGATGTCGGCAAGCTGAGCCTGCGCAAAGGCGAGCGCCTATCGATGACTTTGCTGGAGGCCGAGATGGATTACAATGCCGCCTATCAATGCGAGATTCCCTGGAATGACCGCGCTGCCGATGGCCGTCTGCACAGGTATCCCGTGGAAAACCTCATCCGCTTCAATGCGACGTCCATGCCCGGCCTCGCCTGTGAGAGCTACCATGTCATCGACGAAAACAACCGTCAACTGGCCCAGATCGCCGTCACGCAATCTGCGACCAAGCAGATGGAGTTGCGCATGGGCGAGGAGAAACTGGTGCATGTGAACATGCTGGAGACCGAGGTCAGGCGCAGCTCCAAGGTCGAGAAGATCGGCGAATTGACTTTCCAGCGCGTGAGCATCGAGGGCAAGCTCTCCTGCTTCAATGCCGGGACCAAATTCATCCAGATCCAAGTCGGTCGCGAGATGAAGGGCGAGTTGACCGAGAGCGACAAGGCCAAGGTGGAGGATGTCGCCGATGAACCCGGCCTCAAGACCATGACTTGGCGCCTCTCGCTCGACAAGGGTGCCAAGAAGGAGGTCGTCTATCGATACGACGCATTTATCCCAGTCCCCGAAAAATGAAACGCTACAACGGCATCGGGCTCATGTCGGGCACATCCTTGGATGGCATCGACCTCGCGTACTGCGAGTTTGCGGAGACCGATGGGCGGTGGCGGTTTGAGCTGTTGGCGGCCGAGACCATCGCCTACGATGAGCAGTGGTATGCCCGCCTGCGCTGCCTCGACGAGCAAGACGCCCTCGCCTATGCCCGCACCCATGTGTACTACGGGCACCTGCTCGGCAAGGTGCTGCGCGGCTTCATCGAGCGCAACGAGCTCAAGCCCTCCTTTGTCGCCAGCCACGGCCAGACGATCTTTCACCAGCCGGAGAAGAATTTTACGGCGCAGATCGGCGACGGGGAGACCATCGCCTCCTACCTGCCCTGCCCGCTGGTCACCAACTTTCGGAACAAGGATGTGGCCATGGGCGGCCAAGGTGCGCCCTTGGTGCCGTTTGGCGAGCGCCACCTCTTCAGTGACCGGAAATTGTTCCTGAACCTGGGCGGCATCGCCAACATCAGCTTTAGTGGGCAAGCCTTTGACGTGGCACCCTGCAACATGGCGCTCAATTGGCTGGCCAGCAGGCTCGACCCCGCGCAGGCATTCGACCGCGACGGTGCTGCCGCACGTGCCGGGCAGATGGACTATGAGCTGTACGATGCCTTGGAAAACCTTGCCTATTACCAGCAATCTGGCCCCAAGAGCTTGGGCACGGAGTGGTTCACGGCCCAGGTGATGCCGCTGCTGTCACAGGCCGACTCGCCCATCGAGGACCGCCTCAAGAGCGTGGTGCTCCACATCGTGAGCCGCATCACGGTGGCCTTGCGGGACTTGAATGTGCACACCGATACCTCCGCTGGTCCGCTCGTCGTTACCGGCGGCGGCGCGCACAATGCCTATCTGATGGAGGAACTCCAGAAATCGGTGGCGGGTTTGGGCTTGAAGATCGACCAGCTGCCGGAGGCTGTTGTCGATTTCAAGGAGGCCGTGATCTTTGCTTTCCTGGGCCTGCAAACCTTGCTGGGCCGCCCCAATGCCTTGGCGTCGGTGACTGGCGCCTATGTGGATGTGTGTGGCGGGAGCATCCACCTGCCGAGCGGCGGGTGGGGCAGCATGGGCTTGATTTGATTGCGCGCCTGGGTCAGCGGCGCAGGGGTTGTCTGCTTTTCTGGTCGTTGCCGCTGAATTTGGGATTTTTGAGGCGGAGCGACTGCAAAAAACGCATTACCTTGCCTCCTCAAGATCGCATTGCATGACACAATTCATACGACTCGGCGACCACCCCTTTTGGAGCCTCGGTCTCATCGCCATTTATTTTCTGATCCTCGGCGTCTTCTCCTACATCACGTCCCGCAAGGCCGATGAGCAGTCGTTTTTCCGCGCCAATCGTTCCGTTCCGTGGTTTGTGGTGGCGTTTGGGATGATCGGTGCCTCGATTTCCGGGGTGACCTTCATCTCGGTGCCTGGCTGGGTGGGCACGCAGGGATTTGCCTACATGGTCATGGTCATCGGCTACCTGCTGGGCTATCTGGTGATCGCCTTTGTGCTCATGCCGCTGTATTACCGCCTGAACCTGACCTCGATCTACAAATACCTGGAGCAGCGGTTTGGGTTCTGGAGCTACAAGACCGGATCGGCCTATTTCCTGCTGTCGCGCATCTTGGGTTCGTCGATCCGCCTGTTTTTGGTGGTGCTGGTGCTGCATGAATTTGTGATGAGCCAATTGCATGTGCCCTTTGCGGTCTCAGTGGCCTTGGCGATCCTGATGATCTGGATTTTTACATTCAAGGGCGGCATGAAGACTGTGATCTGGACAGACTTGCTGCAAACGACCTTTTTGCTCACGGCGGCCGGCTTCAGTGTCTGGTTTGTGGCCAAGGACATGGGCATACAGGGACTCGGCGACATCTGGGACAGCGTGGCGGGCAGCAAGTACTCCAATGTGATCATTTCCGACATTGCCCATCCCAAGCACTGGCTCAAGCAACTGCTCGGCGGCATGTTTATCTCGATGGCGATGACGGGGCTGGACCAGGACATGATGCAAAAAAACCTCACCTGCAAGACACTGGGCGACGCACAGAAAAACATGCTGAGCTTCAGCTTTGTGCTGGTATTTGTGAACCTGCTCTTTTTGGCGCTGGGTGCCTTGCTCTTCATGTATGGCGCGAAAAATGGCCTCGTGGTCGAGCAATACACGGTCAAGGGCGCTCCCCTCACGTTTTTGGATCCGGCGACGAATGCGATGGTGCCCGGCTCTACCGACCGCCTTTTTCCCTTCTTGGTGTTCAATTACCTGCCGCTGGGCATCGGCGTCGTGTTCATCCTCGGCTTGTTTGCGGCTGCCTACGCGAGTGCCGACTCGGCGATGACCGCCCTCACGACTTCGTTTTGCATCGACTTTTTGAATTTTGAGAAGCGCGACGATCAGCTGGTGAAAAACAAGACCCGCCGCTGGGTGCACGTGGGCATGTCGGTGGTGACGTTTTTGGTGATCATGGCCGTGAAAGTGCTCAACAATACCTCGGTGATCGATGCGATCTTCCAGGTCGCGACCTATACTTATGGGCCCTTGCTGGGTTTGTTTGCATTTGGGCTGTTTACCAAGCTCGAAGTGCGTGACAGCTGGGTGCCGCTCATTTGCCTGATTGCGCCGATCGTCTGCCTCCTGATCAATACCTATACCGGCAACTGGCTGGGATTTGCAACCTTGCCGGCGAATGGCGCCCTGACTTTTGTGGGGATGCTGGCGATTTCACAGGGCCGGATGGCAGAAAACACGGCCAAGGCGTAACCCTGCATCCGCCTTCTACGTTTGCACCAATGGCCACGCGAGCACGGCGCCGACATTCCCCTGCGCCTTCAGGAATTTGCCCAACCACATGATTTTCAAAACATCTACAAATTGCTTAATTTCGCCGACTTGCTTTGGAATGAGCAGATTTTCGCCTGCGAATGAACATTTTCCACTGCAACTTGTTGATGTTTTTGTACCTATTTGTTCAACAGCGGACGCCTCACAATGATTGAAGAAGGAAAACTCCTTGCCCAGGTAAAATACCCCGAAGATCTTCGGAAACTGAAGCCTGAAGATCTGTACCAGTTTTGTCACGAGCTGCGCGATTACCTGATCGAGCATGGCTCACACTACGGCGGGCACTTTGGCGCAAGCTTGGGCGTGGTCGAGCTCACGACGGCCATCCACTACGTCTTCAACACGCCCTATGACCAGCTCGTCTGGGACGTCGGGCACCAAGCCTACGGGCACAAACTCATCACCGGCCGCCGCGAGGAGTTTTTTTCCAACCGCAAATACAAGGGCATCTCGGGGTTCCCCAAGCGCTCTGAGTCTGAATATGATGCCTTTGGCGTCGGTCACAGCTCCACCTCCATCTCGGCAGGCGTGGGCATGGCGATCGGCAGCCGCTACAAGGGCGAGACCGACCGCAACGTGGTCGCGGTCATCGGCGACGGTGCCATGACGGGCGGCATGGCCTTTGAGGCCCTGAACCACGCCGGTTGGGAAAACGCCAACATCCTCGTCGTGCTCAACGACAACTGCATGAGCATCGACCAAAACGTCGGCGCACTCAAGGAATACCTCACCGACGTCACCACCTCTCGCACCTACAACAAGATCCGCGACGAGGTCTGGAAGTTGCTCGGCAAGATGAGCAAGTTTGGCCCGAGCGCCCAAAAGGTCGCCTCCAAGGTCGAGGACCTCTTCACCGCACAGTTTGGCCGCAAGGGCGAGCTGTTTGAGTCCTTCAACTTCCGCTACTTCGGTCCCATCGACGGCCACGACGTGAACCACCTCGTGCGCATCATGGACGACCTCAAGAAAATCCCGGGCCCCAAGATCCTGCACTGCGTCACGGTCAAGGGCAAGGGCTTTGAGCTCGCGGAGCTGGACCAAACCAAGTGGCATGCCCAAGCCGGCGGATTTGACCGCTTCACAGGTGTGTCGCTCGTGCCCAAGGCCAAGACGCCGCAGCCACCGAAATACCAAGACGTGTTTGGCCACACGATGGTCGAGCTCGCCAAGCTCAACCCCAAGGTGATGGGCATCACGCCTGCGATGCCCTCGGGTTGCAGCCTCAAGTTCATGCTCGACGAGATGCCCGACCGCGCATTTGACGTGGGCATCGCCGAGCAGCATGCCGTGACCTTCTCGGCAGGCTTGGCGACACAGGGCCTGCGTCCATTTTGCAACATCTACTCGACCTTCATGCAGCGGGCTTATGACCAAGTCGTCCACGACGTGGCCACCCAAAAGCTGCCCGTCGTCTTCTGCCTGGACCGGGGCGGCCTCGTCGGTGCCGACGGCCCGACCCACCACGGCGTATTCGACATCGCTTACTTCCGCTGCATCCCCAACATGATCGTGGCCTCGCCCATGAACGAGCAGGAGCTGCGCAACATGATGTACACCGCCCAGCTCGACGAGCAGTTGATGCCGTTCAGCATCCGCTACCCGCGTGGCGAGGGTGTGATGCTCGAGTGGCGCACGCCGTTTGAGAAGCTCGAGATCGGCAAGGGCCGCATGGTCAATGACGGCGAGGGTCTCGCGATCCTGAGCTTCGGCCCGATGGGCAACTATGTGCAGGAGGCGGTCACCAAGCTCAATGCGCAGGGCCTATATCCGGCGCACTACGACATGCGTTTCGTGAAGCCGATCGATGAGGAGATGCTGCACGACATCTTTGCCCGCTTCGACCGCGTGCTCACCATCGAGGACGGCTGCATCCAGGGTGGATTTGGCTCGGCGGTGATCGAGTTCATGGTCGACCACGGCTACAGCTCCAAGGTCAAGCGCCTGGGCATCCCTGACCGCTTCATCGAGCACGGCTCACCCGATCAGTTGTTTGATGAGTGTGGTTATGGCCGCACAGGCATCTACGAGACGGCTTTGGAGATGGCGGGGGAGAAAGTTAGTAGGTAGCAGGGAGTAGGGAGTAGGTGCGGATGCTTTGATTGAAATGGGGCTTCGGCTTTGGGCTGGGCTTGGAAATAGG
>JANMIM010000567.1:0-9060 GCA_031375795.1 Bacteroidota bacterium | reverse complement strand
AAGAAGGCCACGAGAAACCACGCCGCCACTTGGTTGCGGTAGTTGATCGGCACCACATACTCGACGCCCATCTCATGCAATGCCGGGTGATGCACGGGGTCCACCGCCACCGGGATCAGGTCGGTCGGCAGCTCATGGATGGCTTGGGGCGTGATCTTGGGCAAACCCAGGCGCAAGCCGGTCTGGTAGCCCTCCTCGTTGCGGTACAAAAATTTCATTTTGTGTACCTCGCACTGCGCGAGCAAGGTATTGCGCGCGACCTTGAAGATATGCTCAGGCCGCAGGTGGGCCTGGTTGATTGAGCGCAGCACGTCGCGCAAGGCATCTGCCTCCTGCCGTTTCAGGCGCAGGAGCAGTTCTGGATCGTTGGTGCTATATGCCTGTCGACGCATGATTATTGAGAATACTTGGGGTCGAGGGCATCCCTCAACCCAAATCCCACCAAATTTAATGAAATCACCACCAAGATCATCGCCAAGCCTGGGAAAATCGCCAGCCACACCCCGCTGTCAAACATGATCTGCGAATAACCCTCCTTGATCATCGAACCCCAGGAGGGGGCGGGCGGTTGCACACCCACGCCCAGGAAGCTCAGACCGGCTTCCATGAGGATCGCGCTCGCAAAGTTGGAGGCCCCCACGATGATGAGCGGACTCAAGATATTGGGGAGTATGTGCCGCAGGATCACCCGCGGCCATCGGTAGCCCAGGGCCCTCGTCGCCTCGATGTATTGCTGCTCCCGGATGCTGAAGATTTGCCCACGCACGATGCGGGCCACCTCGACCCAGGAGCTGATGCCGATGACCACAAACAATTGCCAGGTGCCCTTGCCCATCACAAATGCCAGCGCGATCGCGAGCAGCAACGTCGGGATCGACCACACGACGCCCACAAACCACATGATGAGCTTGTCCACCCGGCCCCTGAAAAATCCGGCCAAGGCACCCAATGTCACGCCGAGCAAGAGGCTCACGACCACCGCCATCAGCCCGATGCCCAAGCTCACGCGTGTGCCCAGGATCAAGCGACTCAAGACGTCGCGGCCTGCAGCGTCTGTCCCCAACCAAAAATGCCCGCTCACGGTCAGTTCTTCCTTGAATTGGGACTGGATGCTCTCCAAGGAACGCGTCTGCTCCCCTGCCTCGCCCATGCCCACATAATGCACGAGGCCATCTGCATCCAGCAGGTAGGGCTTGCCCGTCGCCTCCTTCCATTGCAGGGCCAAGGTTGCCTCCTTCTCCATCGGCAGAACCCACGGCGGCAAGAGCAGGCTTTGGTCTGCTCCCAGCGGGTCTTCATAAAACACGGTATCGCCCATCACCGCAATCCGCTCGGCTTTGCGAACCACCGTGGGCTTGAAATTGTCGGGATTCCCGTCGAGCAGGTAGCCGACGATCCCGGGCATGGGTTGCTGCACCTGGTTGGGTTGCAAAATCATGGCGTAGGCCGTGCCGGGCGGCCGCTTCGTCAGTTCATTGATCTGGAAATTGCCGTTGTGGGTGTCGTCGGGCATGAGCGGATAGGCAAATAGGCCCACGAGGCTGCAAATGATCAACCATACAAGCCCGGCCATGGCAGGCTTGTTGCGCTTGAAGCGCTTCCAAGCCAATGCACGGGGACTCAGGCGTTCATTCTCCACGTCTCATTCCTCCTGAAATTCGAGGCCTCGTGCGGTGGTCTGGTAGCAAAAGGCCCGCATGTTGTCGCTGTCGTAATAAATGCTCGATTTGAATCGGCCTTTGCTGTCCTCCTCCACCGCCGTCACCAAACCCAGCACGATCAGCGCCTTGAGCTCCGCGCCGATCACCGGCTGGGACGCCTTGATTTCCTCCACCAATGTGTCAAACGGCTCGGGAAAAATGAGCGCTTGCAGGATCTTGATTTGGATGGGGTTCAGTTCGATCATTTTACATTTCTGCCTTTCCACTCATAAGACTTGCGATTGCCAGCGATGCCCACCCACAACACGTAGGCGATATGGGCGATCTGCTCCAGCGGCAACCAGATCAACAGGCGCAATTTATCAAAAAATACCGCAGCTGGGTAGAGCACAGCAAACTCGGCGACGATCTTGAGGAGCAGGTGAATGCCCAGCAGCGCCCAGATGCGCGTGTCCCAGATGCCGGCCACGGCCATCAAGGGAAATCCCAGCATGGCCAGATAGGACAATACCAAGACGGCGGTGATGCCCGATCGCTTGTAATGCGTGCTTTTGCTCACCCAGCGGATGCGTTGACGTTTGAAATCGGCCCAGGTCTCCTGTGCCTGTGTGCGCACGACCGCCTCCAGCAACTTTGCAAAACGAATCTTGTATTTGCCGAGCGCCGCGATCTTGTGCATGAGCAGTTCGTCGTCGCCCGAGGCGATGTGGTCGATGCCCGCAAAGCCGCCGACCTCGAGAAACACCGTCTTGCGGTAGGCGAGATTGGCCCCGTTGCACATCGTGGGTTGCTCGGCGGCGATGCCAGCAGCGCCGACGGCGATCAAGCCCATGAATTCCAAGGCCTGGAATTTCCCGAAGACCGTATCGCTCTCCAAGCACACAGGCCCGGAGACCATGGCCGTGTCGTCATCAAATTGCGCGACCATGGCCCGCAGCCATTGGCCCCCCATGTGGCAATCGGCATCTGTGGTCACGATGATCTCCCCACGCGCCTCGGCGATGCCGCGCGCGACGGCTGCCTTTTTGTAGGCCGATCCTGTCTGCGATTGCAGGTCGATCACTTTGAAATTAGGGAAGGAATGCGCGGCTTCCCGGGCTACGGCCACCGTATCGTCTTCGCTGTGGTCGTTCACGACGATGAGTTCGAGGCGGTCGGCGGGGTAATTTTGGGACAGGATCGCGGTCACACAGGCCGCGATGTTGGCGGATTCATTGCGGGCGGGGACGATGACCGTGACCAATGGCAACGCGGGTTGATCATGGACCGGCACCGCCTTCATTCTCCCCCAAAACCAAGCACAACGCAGCAAGTAGCCGACGTAGAAGAGCAGCAGCCCAGAAAAGATGAATGCGAGGAGGAGCAGCATTGGCCGCCAATTTACACAAGCTCAAGCAGAAACCTTGATGCGTTGCATGGCGATCACCCCCAAAAGCGTCGGCAGGAGCAGATTGACGAGGTAGAGCATGAGCGTGCTGCCCAGCACCGTCGCCTCTGCCACGGCAAATGTCGTCATCACCACCAGGGCGACCGATTCACGTACGCCCAGTTCCAGCGCGCCCATCACGGGCAAGATCGATTTGCCTAGGAAGATCAAAGCCACCATGACATAGGCCTCGGCCATACTGCCTTGGTATTGAAAGGCATACATGAGCAGCACATATTGGCTCGAGAAGACAAAATAGCGCAGCAGTGCCAAGCCCAGCACTTGCAGGATCAAACCCAATTCGAGGTTTTGCAGGGCAAATCGGGTCTTTCTCACCCACACGGCCTTGTTCCAGCGACTGGGGATCATGCCTGCAAATCGCTTGGGAGCAAGCAATACAAGCAGTGTGAGGCCGCCCAAAACCACACAGATAAATATGAAAATTCCCTGCGAAATCGGTTCGATGAGCAGCTTGGAGGCATACCTTCGATCCGCCAGCAAGACCAATCCGCCCAGGGCCAGCAGGCCGCAGACCAGCGTCACCAAGAGTTGACAGATGCGGTCGACAAAAGTGGCGATGATGGCCTCGACGCGCTTGCCTTCCTTCAAAAACAAAATCCGCCCGGCATACTCCCCGATGCGGTTGGGCGTGAAGATGCCGGCAGCCATGCCTGCAAAAACGGCGACCGTCGCGGGAAACAACTTTAATGTCGGGTAAAATGGCCGGACCATCAACCGCCATTTTTGGGATTCCAAGGCATAATTCAAGGGCATGAGCAAGGTGGAGAGCACGAGCAGGGCCCATTCCCCCGCCGACCAACGCCGCTGAAACATGCCCAGAAATTCTGGCCACTTGTCGGCCATCTTCCAAGCAACATAGGCGACCGCCAGCAATGTGACGGCCACCCTAAACAACGTCAGCCATTGTTTGCGGCTCACACGCTGTCAGATGATGATGGACTCCCCACGCGTGGGCACGAGGACGTTTTTGTAGCCTTGCTGCAGGAGATAGCTGCGAAATTTCTCTGCCCGGTCTGCCTCTCCATGCACCAAGGCAATCATTTTTGTATTCTCCTTGGTGAAGCTCTTGGCAATGAAGGCCCCGAGTTCGGGCTCGTCGGCATGGCCGCTGTAACTGTTGATGCGCTCGATCTTGGCTTTGACTTGGTAGACGTCGCCGTGGATCTTGACGGTCTTCTCGCCATTGACAAGCCGGGCACCGATCGTGTTTGCTGCGCAATACCCGGTGACGAGCACGGTGTTGCGGGCATCCTCGACTGCGTTTTTGAGGTGATGGAGGATGCGGCCGGCCGACATCATGCCCGAGGAGGCGATCACGATGAAGGGGCCCTCCTGCGTATTGAGACGCTTGGAATCCTCTGTCTCGCGTATGTAATGCAGGCGGTTGAATCCAAATGGGTTGGGATCGTGGGCGAGGTACTCGGTGAGTTCCTCGTCATAGCATTCGGGGTGCATCTGAAACACTTCTGATGCATTCACCGCCAGCGGGCTGTCCACATAGACGGGGATGTCGGGCAGCCGCCCTTCGTTTTGCAATTGATCGAGGGTATAGACGATGTTTTGGGTGCGGCCGACACTGAAGGCGGGGATGATCAATTTGCCTCGGCGCGTGACGCAGGCGTCGGTGATGATCTTGAGCAGCAGTTCCTTGCTCTCGCCCATGGACTCGTGCTTGGCGCCCCCGTAGGTACACTCGCTCAGGAGGTAATCGCTGACCGGCATCGGCTGCGGATCGCGCAAGATCGGGCTGCTGGGCCGCCCGACGTCGCCGGTGAATCCAAGGGTGACCTTGCGCAGCCCCTCATGGATCACCAAGCTCATGCTGGCGCTCCCGAGCATGTGCCCGGCGTCCTTGAACATGAGCTCGACGCCCTCCTCGATGTGGTACCAACGATCGTAGCTCAGCGTGACAAAATTCGCGAGGGCAGGCCCCACGTCGGCGGCCGTGTACAGCGGCTCCACGAGCTCCAGGCCCTTCTTCCTCCGCCATTTGTTGTCGTACTTGGCATCGCTTTCTTGAATCCCGGCACTGTCCCTGAGCAGCACTGCGCAGAGGTCATAGGTGGCGTGCGTGCAATAGATGTGCCCCCGAAATCCTTCCTTGACAAGCTGTGGGATGTTTCCGCAATGGTCGATGTGGGCGTGGGACAAGATCAGCACATCCAATTCCGACGGCGGGCATGGAAATGTGCGGTTGTATTCGTCGGCAAATCCCTCCCCACCTTGGTAAAGGCCGCAATCCAAGAGGATCTTTTTGCCGTTGTCGAGCTGTAGCAGGTGCATGCTCCCAGTGACGGTGCGTGCGGCGCCCCAAAATTTCAAGATCATGAGTCTCAGTTGTGTGAACAAAAAAGCCGATTCGGCAGCCTAAATTAAGCCTCTTCTGCCTAATTTTATGCCTATGGCAGAAAAAGAAGCCCGCGAGCGGATCATCCTAGGCATAGACCCCGGCACGGCGATCACGGGATATGGCATTTTGCAGTGCGTAGGCAACAAAATGTCTCTGCTCACCTACGGGATCATCGACCTGCGCAAGCTGGGCGTGGATCATCCCTTGAAGTTGAAACGCATTTTTGAGCGCACGCTGAGCTTGATCGATGAATTCATGCCGGATGAATTGGCGATCGAAGCGCCATTTCATGGGAAAAACGTGCAATCCATGCTCAAATTGGGCCGCGCGCAGGGCGTGGCCATGGCTGCGGCCTTGCAGCGGGAGATCCCGATCGTGGAGTATGCCCCCAAGAAGGTGAAAATGGCGATCACCGGCAATGGAAATGCCACCAAGGAGCAAGTGAGCCTCATGATCGAGGTTTTGCTCAAGTTCAAGTACGACCATGAGAAGTTTCCCATCGATGGGTCCGATGGGATTGCAGTGGCAGTCTGTCACTTTCTGCAAGGAAATACCATTTCCACTGCCAAAGCCGACAAAACCCTCGGCGGTACCCTTACCGGCAAGAAAAAAAGCAGCAGCTGGGACACCTTTGTCGCCAACAACCCCAACCGGGCTAAGTGAAAAGTGAAAAGTGGCCCTTGGAAGTGAAAAGTCTGAAAGTGAAAAGTGAAAAGTAACGCTGGCGTACTTTTCACTTTTCACTCTATCACTTTTCACTCTATCAGTTTCCTGGGATGAATTTTCTGATTTTTTGTGCTGTTTCTGCCAGCTGTTCGGGAGTCGGCTTGAGTTTTTCTCCTTGGAAATTCAAGTCGGCCACGGTGTCGATGGGTACGAGATGGATGTGTGCATGTGGCACTTCCAACCCGATGACGGCAATACCGACTTTTTTGCAAGGAATGGCTTTTTTGATTGCGTCGGCTACAATCTTTGCAAAAAGCTGCAAGCCAATGTATGTGTCTTCGTCGAGGTCAAAGATGTAGTCGACCTCCTTTTTGGGGATCACCAGTACATGCCCCTCGCGCAACGGGGTGATGTCTAGAAATGCCAAGTAGTCTTCGGTCTCGGCGATGCGGTGCGCGGGAATCTCGCCTTGGACAATTTTTGTGAAAATGCTCGCCATGCCTATTCGTAGGTGATGTCCAAGATTTCAAACTCGATCTTTCCAGAGGGTACCACGACCTCAGAGAGGTCCCCGACTGACTTGCCCAGCAAACCCTTGCCGACGGGCGACTCGACAGAAATCCTGCCGCTGCGTAGATCGGCCTCCTTGGGGGAGACCAACTTGTACCGCACCTCGGCGCCGGTCTTGGTGTTTCGCAATGTCACTGTGCTCAAAATAAGGGCCTTGGATGTATCCAATTGGCTCTCGTCGATGATCTTGGCGTTTGCGATGATGTCCTCCAACCGAGCAACTTCGGCTTCGTGCAACCCTTGCGCATGCTTGGCTGCATCATACTCTGCATTCTCCTTGAGGTCACCTTTTTCACGAGCCTCAGCGATGGCGGCAGCAATCTTCTTCCTGCCGGTCGTCTTCATCTCGTTCAATTCTTCGCGGTACTTTTCAAGGCTCGCGCGGGTAAAAAATTGACTATCTGCCATTGCAGTAATGTTGTAAATACTTGGATACAAAATTAAAAAATAGTGGGTTGACTTGCGTCAACCCACTAGACAAATCTTTCAAATTTCCTGATTAGAGGTCGATTCTCACGCCGAGCACGTGTGTGCCGGCAAATGGTTTGGTCGAGCGGTAGCTGTAATCCAAACCAAAGCTTGAGAAACGATCCTTGCCGGTCTTGAATGGAATCTCCACCGTTGCACCCACCCCGTGACCGGTCCAAGCAGTCGTGCGCTTGTCGTTCAAGAGGTTTTTCTCATACAAAAAGCTGTAGCGCAGCATCAAGTACTTCTTGAATCCATACTCAATTCCCACTCCGAGGTTGTCGCGGGTAAAGGAATTGGAAACAAATGCACCCAATGGCGTAATGCGGTGGGATTCGCCAAGGTAGAAGTCATAGGAGAGTCCCATGGCCAAGACGGAAGGCATCTCAAATTCCGCGGTGGGGCGGCTGGAGATCGAGGTAAAGTTGGGATCGCGGTTGGCACGGAATGAAAGGCCGTCGCCCCCGTAGCGCATCGTCGAGCCGATGTTGCGCAGACAAATGCCAATCTTCAACTTGTCGTTGTGCAAGGAATCCTTGCCCAGATTGGTGCGGTATTGCACACCAGCGTCAAACGCTACGCCATTGGCACCCACGTCGTAGATCGACTCGTGAACCAACTTGATCGTAGCGCCTACTGAAATGTGCTCGGTAAACTTCTTGCCGTAGCTGAAGCCCAGGTTCATGAAAGATGGGCTGAAAGTACCCAAGCCTTCAGGATTGTCTTCGGTGGTGCGGATAAACTTCCCCATGTCGAAGGACGTGAAGTAGATTCCCAGCACGCCTGCACGCTTGAGCGCCTGCGAAAATCCGAAGCTGTTGATGTTGATGTCGGTGCCGACCAAGTAACGGGTGTGGGCAAAGACCAACTCCGTGCGGCGTGTCATCGCCAAACCAGCAGGGTTTGTGATCACGCTTTCGATACCCGAGGTGCTACCGAAGTTGAGGCCGTTGAAGCCGCTAGAACGACCCCAAGAATTCACCAACAACTGCGTGGCACCTGCCTGACCTGCACGCTCTGGATTTCCAGCGAAGGCTTGCGTGCCCATCGCGAAAAGTACCAAACAAGCTATTACTATTTTTTTCATGTCGCTTTTCAGTTGAATGTTAGAATGCATTCAAGTCAATCTGTGGCATCACCGCAAAGAATTTCACGATCGTTTCGCCGAGTTCACCCGCATCGATGTGGATGATGTAGACCCCTGATGCGACTGGCGTACCATTGGAGTTTTTCAAGTCCCAGTTTTGCGCAGGCTCCTCAGAATCCTTGTTGTAAGTCCTCACCAAGGTGCCGCTCAGATTGAAAATCTGAATGGTACACTTCTGTGGCAGGTTCGTGAGCTTCACGATCGTCTGCAACTGTGAGCGCTCATACTTGCTGAAGGCATAGTAGGGGTTGGGAACCACACGCACGTTTTCCAACAACGACTTCACTGCAACCTCGTGCTGCTCATTGAGTGCAGCCAATTCATTTGTGCTGAAAGTGAATACCGGGATGTCCGGGTTCAAGACAGTACGTGAATGGAAAGGCTGATTGACACGCAATTGCACCGTGGCATTGGTCGGGATCAACTTAGGATCGGTGAAGGAGTATCCAGGGTACAACATCGGGCAACCTACCCATGCCACACGCTTGTAGGCCTCACGCATGTCGGTGCTGTTGTCATTCGAATTGAGGAACAACTGGGTCGGTGATGTACCAGCCAGCGTACCGTTCGAGAGGAATTCGTAGATGTCGGCGCAGCCGTCATACCTTTCGTTGGTGACATAGATGAAGTGGCGACCACCTACGTTCGTGCCGCCAGGGCCGAATGAAGAGGTTGGGTTCCACAACATGTCTCCACCATTGTTGAGACGGTCCCATGAGCTTTCACCAAAGAAGATGTTGAGCCTGCGACC
>JANMIM010000501.1:0-1034 GCA_031375795.1 Bacteroidota bacterium | reverse complement strand
CTGGCTTTTTGCCAACCCATTTCTCCGCCATGCCCACGCGGATCCAAATCTCCCAATAGGTCGCCTCGCATTCCTCCTTCGACATCCCATCGAACTGGCTGGAAATGAAAGCCTTGATCGCCTCCAATTGACTGACCGCGAGGTAGTCCAACCGTGAGTAGAGCGTGCCGACGATGAGCGTGAGCAGCCGGATGTAATGGTCGTGGAAAAAGCCAGAAACCAGGGCGGGGACGGGCTTTTCGGCCACTGTCACCCGCACACTGGAATCTTGCAAGCGGGTCTCTTGATGCCTCGAAAGGGCTGTTTTTCCTATTTTTTCGCGGCCAGTGCCTCCCTCCGAAGCCTCTTGCAAGCGGGCGTCGCTGGCCAAGACATTTCCGCCAAGGGCGGGGTTGCTGGCTTCCTTGTCCACAAGCCCCACAGACAGTTTATTTTCTTGTTTGAAAGGGCAAGCATCTGGAACTTGCCCTAAATTTTTCGCTTCAACCCCTGCAACCGCTTGGTTGTCAATGGGGACGGGAATGCTTGCTTCAAGGCCGATTTCGCGGCGCATTTCAAGCTCGGGGTGGATAACCAATATTTCCTCGGCGAACCGCAGCTTGAAGTTGTTGTGCCGCCCTTGATGCTCCTTTTCGGTGATGAGGCCGCTTGACAACAAGCGTTCAAGCTGGTTGTGGATCGTGGCCTTGCAAAGCCCCATCGCGTTGGACAGCTCCACGCAGTTGGTGTGGAAAGGCGGTAGCGAGGCGGTCAGATGCAGCCACTTGTACCGCGACAGTTGCAGGGAATACAACCTCACCATTTCCTTGAGCAGGTGCTGGTGCGGCGTTCGCATTACTCTTTTCAGGTCGTACCTCGGCTTCCCGTTCTTTTTCGTCCCGACGGCGTGGCCTTTGTTGTGGGACGCGATTGCAGCTTCCACGAGCGGCCACGATGTCTTCCAGTTGATCGCCATCATGGTCGGTTGCGCTTGATGGAGGAAATGAATGCGTCCAGCGATTCCTTGGGGATCATCCAAGTGGCGTTCACCCCTT
>JANMIM010000488.1:0-1964 GCA_031375795.1 Bacteroidota bacterium | reverse complement strand
GCAGTTCGCCACCGGCGACCCCAGCCTCCTGAACCCGCATGTGTTCAGCCTGGAATGGGAGGGTGGCCTCAAACGGATGGAGTTTCCCGTGATGCAGTGGATGATGGGCATGGTGGTGCGCGCCGTCGGGCATGAGGTCCTGGTGATGCGGCTCATGAGCTGGCTCATCGGCATCCTCACGATGTGGGGATTTTTCAAGGTCTGCCATTTGCTCTTTGACAATTGCGCTGTCGCACTTTTTGGGGCTTGGTGCTGGCTGTTTTCACCCTTGCTGTTTTATTATTCCATCAACCCGCTGCCCGACAATTTCTCGTTGATGGCGGCCGTTTGGGGCACGGCCTTTTTCCTGCGGTGGCATCGCGGCGAGGGCAATGGCCGATTGCTGCTTTGCTTTGTGATACTGTCGCTGGCGACAGCCACCAAGCTGCCTTTCATCGTGTATTTTGCGCTGCCGTTTGGAGGAATGCTGGGTGAGGTGTGGCGTGAAAGGGGGCGCAATTTGCTTTCCATGGTTCCGCTGGCCCTCGGCGGATTGCTCATCCTCGCCCCGGCAATCGGTTGGTATGCCTGGGTGATCCCGCAATGGACCGGCAACGGCGTGGTCAAGGGCATCCTCGACTCCACCGCCGATGACATCCCTGACTTGTTGGTCATCCTCCGAGACACGGTATTCTCCACCTTGCCCGAGCTCATCGTCAACTATGCCGGCCTGCTTTTTTTCCTCTGGGGCATCTGGCGGGTTTTCAAGGATCGGCTCTACCAAAGGCCCTTGGCGCTGCCGTTTGGGTTGCTCGGCCTAGCGGTCGCCGCCTACTACGTGTTTGAGATCAACATGATCTCGAGCGTGCATGATTATTATCTGTTTCCATTCGTGCCCGGCGTCTTTGTCTTGGTGGCGATCGGCATCCACGCATTTTGGAAGGTCCCGGCCAAATGGGGAGCCATCGTGGTGATCGTTTTCCTGCTGGCCCTGCCCATCACCGCTGCCCTGCGTTCCTACCAACGCTGGGGACTCAAGGGTCTCTCCGCCGACTTGATCACCTACAACGCCGCCCTGCGCGCCGCCACGCCAGCCGATGCCCGCATCATCGTCGGGAACGACCTGAGCCCGCACATCACTTTGTACCACCTGCAGCATTTTGGCTGGACATTCACCTGGGACAAGATCGATCCCGAAAAGCTCGACAAGTGGCTGGCCGCCGGCGCCCAGTTCCTGTACAGCGACCGAAGGGAGATCGAATCCAATCCCGCGATGGCAGCACATTTGGGCGAGATGGTAGGGGAGTGGGGGAGTTGGAGGGTTTGGGAACTCCGCCGATAGAGAATTATTGACTTTGCGGACCTTCGCGCTCTTTGCGGTTTTTCACAGAATCAACAATTTCCTCTGCGAACCTCTGCGCCCTCTGCGGTTTTTTTTCACAATGAACATTTACCCCAAGAAAAGGAAATTTCAGTGTGAGGTCGAGTGTGAGTGCGGAGGGATTCGGCTTCGCCTTCAGTGTGAGGTCGAGTGTGAGTGAGGAGGGATTCGGCTTCGCCTCATGCAGGCCCAAACAAACCAAACAAATCCGCCTTGACGCGATTGATGATGATACCCAGGTGCTCGGGGTTGTCGCGGAAATTGAGTTCGTCGATCACGATCTCCATCTTCTTGCCGAGGTTGTAGCTTTCGTACCATGCCTCGTAGCGCTCGTTGAGTCGGCGCAGGTAGTCGAGGCGGATGCTGTCCTCGTACTCACGGCCGCGGCGCTGGATCTGATCGACCAGGGTGGGGATGGAGCCACGCAGGTAGATGAGCATGTCGGGCGGAGGCATGAGCTCCAGCAGGTTGTCAAAGAGGCTCTTGTAGGTCTCGTAGTCGCGCTTGGCCATCAATGTCTCGTTCGCACTAAAACAGTTTCGCCGCGTGCAAGTTGGGCCCGAAGGCCGCAGCTTGTACGCGGCGAGATCCCCGACCCACCGGC
>JANMIM010000500.1:0-1381 GCA_031375795.1 Bacteroidota bacterium | reverse complement strand
TCGCCGCGCTTGGCCTGTCCGGGGCGTTTGCTCAGCTCGGCATCCACGAAATGAGAGACCGGCAGCAAGCGGCGCGCCCAGGCGCAGCTGCGCCTGATCATCCAACTGCGAAGTTTTTGGTTGTGGCCGCCATAGTTGTATTCGGGCATCTGCGCGGCGTCGTAGCCGCCGATCACGACCACCGAGGGCTTGAAAAACAGCTTGGCGAGCAATGTGGGCAGGAAACTGTGGTAGTCTGCAAACCACACAAAGACCGCATCGGCGCGCGGCAAATGCCAGAGCAGCCAGTGATACAACCTCAATTGGTACACCAGCATTTGGAAACCCTTGCGGGACCCAAATTCAAAACGATGGAGATTAAATTGTTGTTGCAGGATCTCGGCATCCTGCTTCACGAAGCTCGAGTTGGAGGGGGCGACAAAAAGAATGGTTTTTCTTTTCATGCGGCCCTTTTCACTTCCCTTCCAGCAGGCCCAGCAGGTAAATGCCATAGCCGCTTTTCAGGAGGCCGTCGGCTGCCTTGCGCAAGCCATCGTCGTCGATGAAGCCCATGCTCCAGGCGGCCTCCTCGATGCAGCCGACCTTGAGGCCCTGCCGCTTCTCGATGATCTGCACAAACTGCCCGGCATCTTGGAGGCTGTCATGTGTCCCGGTGTCCAGCCAAGCCGTGCCACGGTTCAGGATCGAGACCTTGAGGCGCTTGTGTTCCAGGTAGATGCGGTTCACGTCTGTGATTTCCAGCTCGCCGCGCGGGCTGGGTTTCAGGTTCTTGCAAATCTCCACGACCTTGTTGTCATAGAAATAGATGCCCGGCACGGCAAATGAACTCTTGGGATGTGTCGGCTTCTCCTCGATCGAGAGCACCTCGCCGTTGTGGGCAAATTCCACCACGCCATAGCGCTCGGGGTCGGAGACATGGTAGGCAAACACGATGCCGCCTCCCTCGCTATGTACACGGCGGGCTGCATCTTGCAAGGTATCGTTCAGCTCGGTGCCATAGAAGATATTGTCGCCCAGCACCAGTGCTGCGTCGTCGTTGCCGATGAACTGTTCCCCGATGATGAAGGCTTGCGCCAGTCCCTCGGGACGCTCCTGCACCGCATATTCAAAGCGCATGCCCAGCCGGCTGCCGTCTCCCAGCAGGTTGCGAAACAGCGGCAGGTCGGTCGGCGTGGAGATGATGAGGATTTCCCTGATGCCCGCCGTGATCATCGTCGACAGCGGGTAGTAGATCATCGGCTTGTCATACACGGGCATGAGCTGCTTGCTCACCGAGATCGTGAGGGGATAGAGCCGGGTACCGGATCCTCCGGCCAAAATGATGCCTTTCATATTCGTTGCTTAAAAGGGAGTCACAAATTCCGTGAAGGGCGTGTAGAAG
>JANMIM010000462.1:0-5735 GCA_031375795.1 Bacteroidota bacterium | reverse complement strand
GCAGTTCGCGGGCGAAGCCCACCAACTGTATGCTGGCAGCGGCTGGAAGCGGGACGCTGGGTACGAGATGGGCATCGGGCAAATCAAATGCAAACACCACCAAGGCCTCGGAGCTGTCTTTGCTGGAATCTCGCGCAACTGCGCTGGCCTCAAACTTCCCTTCGAGGGGCCTCTCCTCGTGGGCCTGTGCACGCAGGAGTGTCGCCTGGATCCAATGCTGCCCATCGAAGTGGGCATTCATGCCAGCAATTTCATCGTTGGCATCGATCTGCGCCCAGAGCTCTGCGCCCGAGGGATCGGTGAGCTGGTAATATTGGTCGCGCCCGGCTCGAAATGCCGTGCCATTGCGGTACACGGCCTCAGCCAATGATTGGAAATCCTCGAGGTTTTCAACCTCGAATCCGATATGGGTAAAATTGCGCATGTAGAGCGGGCCGTGCAGACATCTTTGAAGGGTAAATGTCGGCCAAAAAAGGCAAAGATGCTGCCGAATTTCCCACAGGCCCTTGCTGCCAAACCCTTCATTGACTGAAAAAATGAACGATTTGTGTTTTGAGAGGCTTATCCGCAATTTTGACCAAAATCAAAGGCTATGTACCGCGACTTCATCAAACGCAAATTCCCCCAAAACGACGACATCGGCCTGTATGTGGCCCCGCAATTGCCGGCTACCAAGCTCGGAAAGATCCTGATGAAGGAGACCCGTGTGCGCCAACCGACGGAGGTGGTGGCGATGTACCTGGACACTAGCTTCTTTGGCAGCACCTACCTCATCCTCACCGATACCAAATGCTTCTACCAAGGTGGTGCATTCGATCTGGAAACCCTGCGTGGCTGCAAGGCCGAGGGCAAGACGATCGAGTTCATGATCACAGGCATCGGGTCCTCGACCAGCCAGAAGGTGACCTTGGGAGACGAGCAGGCCGCCAATACTGTGTCCAAGGTGCTCGACGACCTGGCCTATTGGGACAAGGATGCCGAGGCCGAGACCGCGCCCGACCCCAAAAAATACGCCCAATTTGAAGGGCAGGCCCTCGATTGGCTCCTGCTGCGCGATGAGGTGATGCGCACTGTGGACATGCTCTACGACCGTTTCCAAGACGGCAAGCTCTCCATGCTCGAATATGAATCCAAAAAAGCCGACTTGCTCGCCCGCCTCTGATGTTGATGATCGACACCCATTCCCATTTGTATTCGCGCAAGTTTCAGGAAGACTTGCCTGCGGTGATCGCCCGTGCCAGGGAGGTATTGAGCCATGTGTTCTTGCCCAACATCGACATTCCCTCGATTGCCGAGATGAATGCCTTGGCCGACCGTGACCGCGCCTTTTTCAAGCCCATGATGGGCCTGCACCCTTGCTCCGTGAAGGAGGACTGGCAGGCCGTTTTGGAGCAGATGGAGGGGGAATGGGACAAGGGCGGTTATGTGGGCGTGGGGGAATGCGGGCTGGACTACTATTGGGACAAGACATTTGTCCCAGCGCAAAAGGAGGCCCTGCGACAGCAGATTGCCTGGGCCAAGGCCAAGCAATTGCCGCTGATCTTGCACTGCCGCGACTCGATGGACGATGTCATCGAGCTCGTGCGCGAGGGCCAAGACGGCCGTCTCAGAGGCATCTTCCATTGCTTCACGGGCGATGTGGAGCAGGCCCGCAAAATCCAGGACCTCGGGTTCATGATGGGCATCGGCGGTGTGCTCACCTACAAGACGAGCCAGCTGCCGGCCGTCTTGGCACAGGTGCCCTTGTCGGCATTGGTGCTGGAAACCGACTCGCCCTACCTGCCGCCGGTGCCTCACCGCGGCAAACGCAACGAAAGCAGCTACATTCCCCTCATCGCACGGCGACTCGCCGAGGTCAAGGAAGTCACCATCGCAGTGGTGGCGCGCGTCACCTCAGAAAATGCCTTGAAGATGTTTGGCATGCCCGCGACCGACTAATTTTGGCCTGCTTTTTGCGTCGTCACAGAGAATTGGCTATTTTTAGCATTCCTCGTTTGTTCAGATTTAGAAATACAGATATGAAATTGATGATTCGCACATTGGTCCTGCTGTTTTCACTCAGTTTTGCGGTGACGGCCACGGCCCAGACGACGGCCAAGGCAGAAAAGGCCCCCAAGGCCGCCAAGGCTTCCAAGCGTAAGAAAAAGACAGATGCCGCTGCGACCGTCGCTGCGCCTGCTACGCCCACCGTCGCTGCGCCTGCCGCCACAGCCACAACACCCACGGCAGCTTCGCCTGCGGTTGCGCCTGCTGCTGGCACACCCGCAGAGGGCACCAAGATCGATCCAATGACGGGCCAAGTGGTACCTGAGAAGTTGACCACGATCGCCTTTGAGGAAGTATCCTTTGACTTTGGCAAAATCAAGGAAGGCGATGTCGTCAAGCACAAGTTCAAATTCACCAACACAGGCACAAACGACCTGATTTTGGAGAATGTCAAGCCCTCCTGTGGTTGCACGGCGCTTGATTGGCCCAAGGATCCAATCGCTCCCGGCAAGTCTGGAGAGATCGAAGCCCAGTTCAACAGTGCCGGCAAGTCTGGCCCCCAGACCAAATACATCACAATGACCCTGAACAGCGTCGAGCGCTTGGAACGCATCACCTTCAGCGGCGAAGTGATCCCCAAGGTCGTGCCTGCTGGCACTGCGCCCGACCCGACGGGTACGGGACATTGAAATTGATCAAGGTGCGTCCTGCTGCGGTTGCCGCATGACCTGAGCCCAAAAATGACATCGCCGAGGCATCCTGCTTCGGCGATGTCATTTTTGGCAACCAGATGGCTGCTATTTTTTCTTGGGGGCGGGTTTTTTGGGTGCGGCCGGCTTGGGCTTGGGCTCGGGTTTGGAACTCGAAAACAATCCGAATACGCTAGAGGCCATTTTCCCGACGAATCCCATGGATTCCTCTTCCTTTGGTGGCGCCTTTGGAGTTGGTTTTTTGGGCGCCGCTGCCGTCGTCTTGGGGGCTGCGGGCTTGGCCGCTGCCGTCGTCTTGGGGGCTGCGGGCTTGGCCGCTGCCGTCGTCTTGGGAGCTGCGGGCTTGGCCGCTGCCGTCGTCTTGGGGGCTGCGGGCTTGGCCGCTGCCGTCGCCTTGGGGGCTGCGGGCTTGGCCGCCGCCGTGGCCTTGGGGGCTGCGGGCTTGGCGGATGCGGATTGATGGAGCAAGCCTGAATCCAACAACTTATCCAACTGATTGTCAAATTGAAAGAGCAAATCCTCTGGGCTGTGGTACACCTTTTGGTAGTGCTTCAGGGCTTTGAGCTTTTTCTGGAAGTTGTAGAGGCTTGCAAAGTCGGCTTCATCTATGTCTCCCATGTTGACGGGCGCATTCTTGAAGAAAGTATAGATGAACGGCCGGCCGCCATCTTCGTAGGCACCAAAGGCAGCAGTAAATTCCTCTGCCGTATAGAGGCCCACTTTTGTAAAATAAAGCATCACAAAAATGTGGCTCTCCTTGACGGCCTCGTTATAGCTATTTTGCAAACCACCTTCGCTGAAATGATCGAGGAAACTCTCCCAAACCACCTACTCGATGTACATTCCCTTCAATGTCAATCCGTCATTGAGCTCGGAAATGTACAGGCGAAACCGATCACGGTCTGCTTTGAGTTCCGATGAAGAGGCCAAGAATACTTTTAAGCGCTGCATGGGTGTCTTAGTTGGTACCAACACTCCAAATTACAATTTTCAATGTACAATTCAAGTGGTTGGCCAGAGGTCTGCCTCTTGCAACCAGCGAAAGGACATGAAAGAAATGGAAATTTTCAGACCAGCGCGAGATTGTCCACCACCTCCTATCTATTGTCGAGACCGCAGCCAATCGTCCAGCAAGGTTGTCTGCGCCGCCGTCGCCTTTTTGGAGACGACCAAGGTGTAGGTCTTGGGAGCCCAGGTATTCGTCCAAGTGACCACCATGTCCTCTCCCCCACCCTCGGTCCCGACACCCAGTTTCAATTCCTTGGGCTTCTTGAATTTCCCAAAGAAATCATTGGCGTCGAAATCCTTGTAGGGTTTGCCATTGACATTCACGATCAGCATGTTGTCGCCAAGTCCTGCATTGGCGGCGTCGGTGCCGGGCCGCACGGACTCGATCACAAGCCCATTGCTGGTCTCGGACATCTTTTCCACGCCGATCAGTTCCCAGGTGAGCCCGTCGGCTACCTTGGTTTCCAACTCCAACCCGAATGGCTCCAAAAACGAGGCATAGTCGATCGCCGTGGTGCCATGGACATGCTGTGCAAAAAAGTCCTGAAAGGATTTGCCGACGATGGCCTCGACGGCTGCCTGCACGGCATTTTCCTCCAAGCCCTTATTTTTCAGGTAATAATCTTGATACAGGCGTTTGAATACATCGTCCAAGCTGCTTTTGCCACCGCTCTGGGCCCGCATCCGCAGGTCCAGGAGCAGGCCCACGCGTGTGCCGAGCGTGTAGTAGGAAATGTGGGCATAGGGCGGAAAATAGTCTGAGCGCTCGAGCCAGGAATCAAAGCTGCTTTGGCTGGGCGAGGTCATCTGGCTCGCGTAGTTGGCCTCCAAGGCCTGGATCGTGCGGGCCATGTTGGTCAGGCAGGCATCGCGCGTGATCAGGCCCGCGCGGGCGAGGCAGAGCGAGGTGTAGTAGTCGGTCACGCCCTCGGTAAACCATTGGAGATTGGTGTAGGCCTCCTTTTGGTAATCGTAGGGCCACATGGCTGCGGGGCGAATGCGCTTCACGTTCCAGAGGTGAAAAAATTCGTGGGCGGTGATGCTGTTGAGCCGCGCAATCGCTTGGGGTGACTGCCCGACGGTGTTGGGCATCGCGAAACAGGACGAGTTTTTGTGCTCCACGGCGTGGCCCATGTTGTAGGGCAGCAGTTGGTAGATGAAATGGTACTCCTTCATGGGAAATTCACCAAAAATCGCCTTTTCCTCCGCGATCAGCTTGCCCATGTTGCCTTGAAATGCATCCTCGGTTTCCTTGCCGCCCTTGAATTCGCCTTGAAAATGAAAATAAAAATCGGTCCCGTCGATTCGGCTGTGCAGGGTCTTGAGCGAGGGTGAAAGGATGGTCGGGCAATCCACCAACTCGTGGTAATCGGCGGCAAGGAAGACATTGTGGGCCCCACCCAACCTTTGCAGGGCCGTGGCTGCGCGCCAGCTATCGGGCATCGAGGCCACCGTGAGGGTGCAGGGCCGCTCGTAGGCATTGCGCAGGTGCATGAAGAAATTGGAGGGATTGAAGTAGGCTTGGGCGGAATTGAGGACGCTCGACCCGGCATCCATCGTGTTGGCATAGAACCGGTAGCGCACCTCGATCTCCCCGCTCCCCGGATTGGCGACGCGCCAGGTGTCATTGTCTACCTTGCTCCAGCTCAGCGGCTTACCGCTCGCATCCATCGCCTCGAATCCCGACACACCTGCCGCATAATCCTGAATGTAGTATCGCCCCGGCCGCCAAGCAGGCACTTGGAAGTCTGAGGCTGCGCCCGTGAGCGGAGCCGTCTTCAAGCTCACCTGGTAGAGGTGCGAACCCGCGTGGGTCCAACTGAGGGTGTAATTGTAACTCTGGGCGCTCGCCACCGTGCAAAATGTTCCCAAAATGCACGCGCATAAAACTGGCCAAAAACGGGTTGGTTTCATGCGTTAAAAGTAAGCATTTGAATGGAACTCTGCGGTTCTCTGGCGATGCTGGCTCATCGCTGTCTGCGGTTAATTTCCAGAGGCAAAAAACCGCCAAGGGCGCGGAGGTTCGCAGAG
>JANMIM010000435.1:0-3961 GCA_031375795.1 Bacteroidota bacterium | reverse complement strand
CAGGCGGAGGAATTACGTGTTCGTCGGCCCTCCCCAAAGCCCTGCTTGTGGGCCGACGAACGATGTTGGCTGCCAAACAACGATTCGGCGGCGCCGAATCTTGAATCAAAATGCTCGTTCGTCGGCCCCCAGCTTTGCTTTGGGGAGGTCCGACGAACAGGTGCCGAATTTGTCTCATGCATCTTGAAAAAAGGTTGTGCCAGGCTGGCGGAAACAAGCCGTTGCGATGCCCTAGGAATCGTGATGACGATGCCCGCAAGACGGCTCGAAACGATCGTCTGGACAACCCCCAAAGTAGAAAATGCGTTTCGGAATGCGAGCAGCTACCTTCACAAAGCAAATGTTTCCAAGGAGTTACCCATCGAGGAGGATCCTTTGGTTCTGAAGATGGAATGCGCGAAATCCTCGACCGACTCGACCCAAGACAACGGGATCGATTTGGGATCACAGGCCATGATCACGATGCCACCCACAATCGCGCAGATCGTATCTCGGTCACCCAAGACCGAGACGGATTTCCATAGCGCCTCTTCAAAACTCTGCATCCCGTGCGCTGCGCTCCAAATCGTGAAGGGGACGGTATCGGGTGCGGTGATCTTGGATCCATTTCCCAAGACGACTTTCAATGTTTCCAAATGTGTTTCCTTGGGGAAGGATGCAGCCTTTGCGATCCGGTACTTCGTATCTGACTCCGGTGTGGCCGCTGCGACTCTGCGGATAAAATCTTCAGGGGAATAGTCGGCCTCAAATGGGTTGGTGCTGCAGGCAAATGCGGTAGCGGCTGCGACAGCGATTGCCCCTGCGATGGCTTCTTGGTGGGAATGTGTCACCGTCGCCGAGGCCCGGGCAGTAGCTACCATCTGCTCGAAATCATCAGAGGACGAAAAATAGCCGCCAATTGGTCCTACGCGCATTGCCGAACCATTCCCCATGGAACCCATGCCATCAAAAACCCGTGCTGCGACAATATTCCAATCTTGCCCCTCGTGGATCTCACGCAGAATCTTGTGTGCCGTGCCGCCATAGCCTCGACGGTTGTCCAGCGCGTAGTTTCTCGCAAACTTGCCGGCAAGTCGGTCTTGATCCACGTGGCCGTCGGCTTCCAATTCCTCATATACAGCCAACGCCATTACCGTATCGTCTGTGAATTCCCAGGAGGTGGCCGGAATCTCGCGGTGATCAATTGCAGCGAGGACGGTGTTTTCATCACCGAAAAAGCTCTCGCCAAAGGCGTCTCCAATGGCGATACCCAACAACGATCGCCGGGCATTTGCTAGTTTTTGAATATGATTCAAGGCTGGCTATTTATAATTGTTCCCCTTCCAATAACACCGACGCCCGAACCGACGCCTCCTTCAAATGCAAGTACTGCTTCCTGCGCTCCTCCTTCGTGACCTTTTGAAACGACAAATATCTCGGAAGCCCCTCAATTCTCGACCCGTAGGGCATCGGTTGATTTCCGGGCAATGGCGGTTGGTGGCTCCGTGTAAAATTGCTCGGCCCATTTGCGGTAGAGGATGATCGGGCCGTCGCCCTGCGCGAGCGCTGGTGGGTGGATGTAGACTTTGTTCGCCCACATGTTGAAGTCGTCGCTCACATCGCGCTGGTATTCACGGTGGTATCCATTGAGAATGAAGTAATCCAAAAGGGACTTTGGAACCACCTTCAGCAAGGGACTGATCTTGCTGGGCTTGTAGTCCATGCGCACGCTCACGCCGATGCGCAGCTGGAGGTCCTTGCCATCGATCGGCATGGGCATCACAAAGTGCCGACTGTGGAGTTCATACTCCACGGCAAAGGCCTCGACATATGCATAGCCGAGGCCATACTCGTAGAAATTGAATTCCGCATGGATTTTCTTGCCGCCCTTGCCCACAAAACTTGCGACGCGCGACATCCCATATTTCCCAAAAAGGACCGGCCCGTCGGTGCGGGCCTCGTCAAATACCTTCACGTCGCCATAGCCGTGTACATGGCGAAAGTGACCCAAGTCGACGCTGTTTTCTGCGATTTCTTGCGGATGCGAGGGGATGGTCCAGCTTGCAAAACGAGGTTCAGACCAGCCGTTCCAATCCAATTGTGGAATCTCCCATGTGGGTGCCGCACCGGCCTGATGGTGCCAAGCGTAGATCATGCTGTTGTATTCCCGCACGAGCCAAGTCTTGATCTTGGCTTGTGGCGGGGCCTTGGTGCCATAACCCGTCTCCACGCATTGGCCGCTTTTGTCGAAGCAGAAGCCATGAAACGGACATTGGATCAACTCGCCCCGAACCTTGCCGCCATGGGCAAAGTGCGCACCCATGTGGGCACAATTGGCCTCGCTCAGCACCGCTTGGCCAGATGCTGTGCGGTAAAGCACCACTTCTTGGCCACAAAACTGCAGCCCGATGATCTGACCGATGGCGAGCTCATGGGAGAGGCCGACCACATACCAACTGTTGGGAAAAGGCGGCAATTGCAGCACTTTGGAGGCAACAGACATGAAATTCCTTGCTTTGATGAATCAACAAACGCGTGAAACCACACCTACGGATGACCGTAGGACCTGGATCACGAAACTAGGAACAAACCGAGAATTTTGAAGCGTTGAGCGGCGACATTTTGGCAAATTTCATGAATGCGCAGGCCATGATGGCCGTTCACGCGGGCTTCACGGCTCAAAATGCAGGAGATGAATTCGTACTATTTGATGGAGGTACCATATTTCAACCAAGTGCCGGAGTTTGATCCATAGTCAAACATGTAATACACTTGGCCTGAGCTTGCGTCCAGCGAGGTGATCTTGGTGCCATCGCCTTCGTCCTCGGCCTGCAATTGCTGGGTTTCACGTCCCTCGGCACGGATGGGCTTGCCGTATGTCTTCCAAACCGCAGCTTGGTCGCCATAGTCATTCATGTACCACAGCTGACCAGTGGCAGCCTCCAGTGCATAAAAGGCAGACCCAACCTTGTAGGCAATGGTTGCAAATTGTAGGTTGTTGCGGCCTCCCAAGCGGATCACGCCACCATAAGGCTTCCAAATTCCAGCCTCGGTCCCATAATCGTTCATGAAATACAGCTGCCCACTCGAACCATCCAACGCAAAAAAAGCACTGCCTTCCTCACGCGTCAAGGTGGAATAGCGGTACTTGCCGCTCTGTCCCCAGCACAACTGAGCCACCAGCAGCAGCCCCAAAAAGCATCCAAACCTGAAAAAAGCCTTCATTTGATAATGATGTTATTAAAAGTGAAAAGTGAAAAGTGAAAAGTGGAAAGTGGAAAGTGGAAAGTGAAAAGTGAAAAGTGGGCTTTTGTGCCGTCCTGAAATACCTGTATTGTCCAAATAGCTATGCACTTTGAGGCGCTGAGCCTGAACTGGCTATTTATCCCTTTTTTTGAGTCTGAAATGGCCTTTTGCACGCTATTGGGGGTCTTCCTCCTGGCGGCGGAAACACTGCAGGAAACCCAAGAATACGCCTAAAGGCACGCGATTCAGCTCAAAAATTTGGAGTTGTTGCAAACCTATTCATCAAGCCGCACATGACCGTTCATTCGACCAAACTCCCGCCCCTCGCGGTGTGCAAAAAATAGTTTTCCCTGGCTGTAAGAATTCAAGCACACAGGCTACCAATAGGGAAAAATGAAAAATACAGGAGAGAAGATCAAACGCGAACGATCATGGCTTGAATGCCATGGCGCTTCATCTGCAGACCTCCAATTGCTCCGTCATCCTGAATCCACCATTTTACCTATCGTTTAAAATCTCATGAAAAATCTATCGACACTTCGCAGCCAAGCCCTTTTCTGGACCTACCTCAACGACAAGGCGATCCTCAAAAGCAACGAGGAAACCGTGCTGGAACTGAAAGAGGCGAGCCAGAGCTTCCGCTTCACGCGCGTGAAGGAAGCGCCGACGCCATCATTGTTGCGCGATTTTTCCGCGCCGGTGGTGCTCGAATACGCGTACACCGATGCCGAACTGC
>JANMIM010000420.1:0-1444 GCA_031375795.1 Bacteroidota bacterium | reverse complement strand
CTCTGCAACTTTTGACCAGTTCACCACATTCCAGAACGCCGCGATGTAGTCTGGACGGCGGTTTTGGTAGTGCAGGTAATAGGCGTGCTCCCAGACGTCGAGGCCCATGATCGGGGTGCCTGTGCCAGGCTCCATCAAGGCATTGTCTTGGTTGGGGGAGCTCGTGATGCTGAGCTTGCCGTCCTTGCCCTTGATCAGCCAAGCCCATCCTGAGCCGAAGCGCGTGGCGGCAGCTGCATTGAACTTGGTTTTGAATTCGTCAAATGAGCCAAAGTCGCGGTCGATCGCTGCTGCCAAGTCACCTGAAGGCAGTCCGCCACCTTTTGGGGACATGCATTCCCAAAAGAGGTTGTGGTTCCAGAAGCCGCCGCCGTTGTTGCGGATCGCAGGAGCACCTGCGAGTGCACCGGCCAGGATTTCCTCGATGGTCTTGCCAGCCAACGCCGTGCCTTCGATGGCAGCGTTCAAGTTGTTGGTGTAGGCCTGATGGTGCTTGGTGTGATGGATTTCCATCGTGCGGGCATCGATATGCGGCTCCAAGGCATCGTAAGCGTAGGGGAGGGGTGGGAGTGTAAAAGCCATTTTGTAAATTTTTAGACGTTGTGAGACGATGGGCTAGCCATCTTTGAACTGCGAAATTAGAAATTTTGCTGCCCGACAAAAACCGCCACGGCGGATTCTTGTGCACAGCTTAGTCTAAACTCCCATGAAGTTCGATTGTTTGCATCTTCGGTCGCCCAGGGCCTATTTTTGCGTTACGGCATTGGATTTGCTGATTCAACGGTGACGCTTGAGAATGCGTATGCGCACAAAAAGACGCCCCGCAACGATCGGAACATGAAACAGCTGAAAGCCCTCGCATTGATCATCACCCTCGCTTGCACACTCCTCTGCGCCTGCTCGCCCTACCGCGCGCACACCCGCGTCGCCAAGGCCGCCAAGCACCACGTCGCGAAGCCGCCGATGTCATTGATGGACTTCGGCACAAGGGGCCGAGGTTGTGGCTGCCACTAGGGGCAGAATTTTCAGAATTTGCGGAATTGGGCTTGGGGGGGAATTTTTTTTTGGTGAATTTGGGTGAATGGTGATTTGTTGGGTATTGATTCCCTTTTGCTTACCCTACCTCAATGGACAATCCCCGCAGCGCTTGCCCTTTTTGTATTTTTCGCAGCACTCGGCTTTGCGCTTGAGCTTTTTGACAGGTGGCGCGAGTTCGAGCTTCCCGAGCTTTTCCAGCTTTTTCCTTGCTTTTTTCTCGGCTTTCTTTTGCGCCTTTTCGGCCTCCTTGAGGGCTTTTTTCTCCTTTTTTTCTTTCTTCTTTTCCTTTTTGTGCTGCTTTTCCGTCGGCTCCGTGGCCGCCACGACCGCTGCATCCGCCGTTTTGGGGCGTTTCTGGCCATACAAGGCCGCCAAGCGATCTGGGTCCAACCAACTCATTTCCCAA
>JANMIM010000407.1:0-4417 GCA_031375795.1 Bacteroidota bacterium | reverse complement strand
CCGGAAAATGCCGATGCCTACGTCTTCAAAATAGACCGTCGCATTCACCTCTTCATTGATGTAGTCGGTGACGGCCTTTTTGATTTGTTTCCCAAACAGGAAGGGGATGAGGATAAGAACGAGCAACAACACCAAGGTCGTGATGCCGGTGACTTTGAGAGCCTTCTTGACAAATTTTTTCATGATCGGATCGGGGCGGATAAATGCTTTATTTCGATGTGCAAATTACGGAAAAGATGCGCATCAAATTTGAGATTTTGACTTTGTAGGGCTGCGAAAATTTGGGCGAATACGTAGGGCGGTTTTCTCCAAAAGCACAACGGCAACCCTGGGTAGAATTGCCGTCGTTATTTTGGAATGGGCAAATGCCTTACATGAAAATCAAATAGGAGAGGATCGTCACGACCCCGATCACCACCATCATCGCGTAATTGGCGACAGAACCCGTTTGTAGCAATTTGAACGTGTCACCCAAGAACATGGTGACGCTGCCCAAGCCGTTGACAAAGCCGTCGATGACCCATTTGTCAAAGGCCATGATCACATTGCGTCCCGCAAACATGAACGGATCGATGATCACCTTTTGGTAGAGTTCATCGACATAGAACTTGTTTTGCATGTATGTGTAGAACTTGCCGAGGCGGCTCTGCACCATGGCATCGCCCTTGAGGCCATTTTTGTCATACAATCTCCAGGAAAACATGACCCCGCCGACCGCAACGGCAATCGAGACCAAAATCAGGATCATTTCCAAGCCCATCGAGCCTGCATGCTCGACATGCTCGTAGTTTTTCATCGTCACGATGCCCTCATGGCCAGCGTGACCACCCAACCAACCGTTGAGGAGGTGATTTTCATGTCCAAAGAGGGCAGGCAAGCCCAAGTAGCCACCCACAATCGCCAATCCGGCCAGGATGTACAAAGGAATCGTCATCAAAGGCGAGCTCTCATGCGGCGCATGAATGCCACCGTGACCGTGGTCGTCGTGGCCGTGTCCTGCATCCTTGGCGTGGCCATGACCATGGTCATCGTGACCATGCTTGCCAGCTTTTGGGAGGGCAAAGCGCTCCTCGCCGCGAAAGGTGAGGAAATAGACACGCGTCATGTAAAATGCCGTGAGTGCTGCAGTAGACATGCCGATCAACCAGACAAGCAGATAGAAAGTGTGCCCGCTCATGAAATTGAGAAAGGTCATCGTCAAGATCTCGTCCTTGGAGAAGAAACCTGCCAAGCCGGGGATGCCCGCGATGGCCAGGGTCGAAATGAGGAACGTGATATGCGTTGCAGGCATGTACTTGCGCAGATTGCCCATGGTGCGAATGTCTTGCGGATCGTGCACGGCATGCGTGTGCTCCATCGAGTGGATCACCGAGCCCGAACCCAAGAACAAGCATGCTTTGAAGAAAGCGTGCGTCATCACGTGGAAGATCGCGGTCGAGTAGGCGCCTGCGCCGAGTGCCATGAACATGAAGCCGAGTTGAGACACCGTCGAGTAGGCCAAGACCTTTTTGATGTCGTTTTGGGCCACGGCGATGAGCGCCGCCATGATTGCGGTGCAAGCGCCGACCATCGCAACGACCATTCGCACGGTTTCAGCGTCCTCGGTGGCAAAGACGTTGCCCATGCGGGCAATCAGGTAGATGCCCGAGGTCACCATGGTGGCCGCGTGGATCAAGGCCGACACGGGTGTGGGACCCGCCATGGCGTCTGGCAACCAGACAAAGAGCGGGATCTGTGCCGACTTGCCGGTGGCTGCGATAAACAACAGCAGGGGCACCAACCAAGCTGCCGTGCCGTTCAAATCGGTCAGGCGATTGACGATGCCGCTGTAGACCGATCCGTCGCTCATGTGTACGTCAAACAGGTTGAGCGTATGGAAGTTTGCGTACAGGATCATCATCGCGACGATCATCGCAAAGTCACCGATGCGGTTGGCAACAAAGGCTTTTTGGGCAGCCTTGGCCTTTTCCATGTCCTCGTACCAGAATCCGATCAGGAAGTAGGAGCAGGCGCCCACACCTTCCCAACCCAAGAACAGCACCACCATGTTGTTGCCCAACACGAGGTTGAGCATCGCGAAGATGAACAGGTTCAGGTAGAGGAAAAATTTATAAAATCCACGGTCGCCCTTCATGTAGGCGATGGAGTAAATGTGAATCAAGGCACCCACACCGGTGACGATCAGGGCCATGGTCAGCGACAACTGATCGAGACGGTAGTCAAACATCAGGTTGAAACCCATGCCCGCATTGCTGGAATACATCCATTGCAATGAGTCGGTCGCGCCAAAGAGGCCAAAGTGGATGGGCTCGTGAAAAGTCAGGAAAGCGTAAAGCACCACAAAAAACGGCAGGGCGACCATCAAGGTTCCCAAAAAGCCGATGCCTTTCTCATTTTTCCTGAATCCCGGAGAGATGAATCCACCCAAGCCGATGAGGATGGACCCCAGCAATGGCAGCAGTAGAATCAGGGAGAATAAAATGGGGGGAGTATGTTCCATCGATTGCTGGGTATTAAGCCCTTACCACTTGAACAAGTTGAAATTATTGATGTCGATGTTTTGCTTGTTGCGAAACATCGAGATGATGATGGCCAGCCCGACCACAGCCTCAGCAGCGGCCACGCACATCACAAAAAACACCAACATGGAGCCATCTGTGTCGTTCATGGACCGTGAAAAGGCCACCAATGTGAGGTTCACTGCATTGAGCATCAGCTCCACACACATGAAGATCACGATGGCGTTGCGACGGGTGAGGACACCGATCACACCAAGTGCAAACATGGCAGCACTGATCGCCAGATAATGAAATGCCGTAGGTTCCATATCAGTTTTCGTTCTCGTAGCGGTATTTCTTGGCGATCACGATCGCGCCCACGAGGGCAGCGATGAGCACCACTGAGATCATCTCAAATGGGAAGATATAGTCGGTCATCATCGCCTGACCGATCTGCTCGGCTGTGGCACTGGTAAAGGTGCCATCGAGCTTGCCGCCATCCTCGCCAAGGCCCTTCTTGAAAACCACAAACATTTCTACCGCAAAAGCGATGCCCAGCACCCATGCCGCGACGCGGGGAAAGGTGACAGGGCCCTCATCGGTCTCCTTGTTCAGGTTCAACAGCATGATCACAAACAGGAAAAGCACCATGATGGCACCTGCATAGACCAAGATTTGAATCGCGGCCAGAAACTCAGCCTGCAGCGACAGGTACAAACCTGCAATGCTGAAGAAGTTGAGAATGAGGCACAACGCAGCGTGAACAGGGTTCCTGTTCAAGATCAGGCCGATCCCCCCAGCGATGCCGAGGACGGAAAAAACCCAGAATAATATCGACTGAAGTTCCAAAAGCTTCGTGTTTTGCGGTATTTCAGGGTGCTAAATTGGAAAGTTAAAATCAGAATGTCAAACGGAATGTACCCATTGATGCTTCGTTGAGCATGGAAATGTCCACATTGCTGTTCACAATGCCCAAATGCAGCCTTTGAAGCTCGAGTACCCGACAGGTGTAGACTGCCTTTGCTGCCTTCCTTTCATTTTTGGGGGAGCCAATGATTCCAATATTGCCCCAAGGGATCGCAAGGTCGTTCCTTCTCGACGGGACGTCCAGTCGCGGCCATTCGGGCATCAGTTGGATTTTGGAGCTGCTAAATACTCGACGGCTCATCGGCTTTGATGATTCCGGATTTCGCCGCAGCATTCACCTGTAGCCATTCGCTGGCATTCCTCCATCCCAACACGGCTTGGCAAGAGGGTCTTCTCATTGCCGCACCAGCTTTTGCACCGTCGTTTGCTTGGTTTCCACACCTGTGACCTTCAGGAAATACATCCCGCTCGGCAGTTGCGCCGTTTCCAAGGGTGTGATGCCAGGTCCTACCTGCTGTTTGCCCAGGAGCAGTCCCTCTGCATTCGTGAGTTCCAAAACATAGGCGGGATCCATGCCGTTCACAATTTTCAATTGGCAATCCTCAGTCGACGGATTGGGCCACAATTCCACCGCAAAAATCTCTGGATTTGCCGTCTGCTGGGGCAATGAGATCGGAATGTGATAATCCAGGCCGCTGTTGTTGTCCCAGGTATTGTCGTCGTAGTGAATCACAAAATCCACCATCGACACGACTTGCGCGGCATTGTTGAAAGGGCCGAGGTCGATCAGTAATTCCCCCGCGAGGGTATCCATGCGTGATTGCAGGGCCGGCCCCGTGCCATTGAACAGCGTGGACCCGACCGGCCAATAGGCATTGTTCGCTTGGGTCCATCCATTCACGCCCCAGTGCAGCAGCGCGGTCGTGTCGGGATTGGGCACGTGTATCGTCACGACATCGTTGCGCGTGGGGTAGGTCGGTGTCCAATAGATTCCATTTGCACCGCCACCCCCAGTGTTCGTGGCACCTACATAGACATGTTGGATCGGCGTC
>JANMIM010000395.1:0-1265 GCA_031375795.1 Bacteroidota bacterium | reverse complement strand
GCGGCCGGGTCACCAAGGCCGACATCCTGGCCTATGTGAAAAGCCCGCGCACGGCTGCCCCGGCACCCGTCGCAGCCCCTGTCAATGGCCAAGTCGAGGTCAAAACCGCTGTCGCGGCACAGCCTGCCGCCAAGGCGACCGGCTCCATCGACGGCTACCTCATGGTCAAGCAAAAGACCTACAGCCACAGCGGCAACGTGGAAATCGTGGAAATGGACCGCATGCGCAAGATGATTGCGGAAAACATGGTCTACTCCAAGCATGTCTCGGCACACGTGACCTCGTTTGTGGAGGCCGACGTGACCGACATCGTGCTGTGGCGCGAGAAAAACAAGAAGGCATTTGAGGCGAAGTATGGGCAGAAGCTCACATTCACGCCCATTTTCATCGAGGCACTTGCACTGGTGCTCAGGGAATTGCCGATGGTCAACATCTCTGTGGACGGCGACAAGATCATCCTGAAAAAAGACGTGAACATCGGCATGGCGGTGGCCTTGCCGACCGACAACCTGATCGTGCCCGTGTTGCGCAATGCCGACCAATACAACCTGGCAGGCTTGACAGCGCGTGTGAACGACCTGGCAACACGTGCCCGCGACGGCAAGCTCAAGCCCGACGAATTGGAGGGCGGCACCTATACCATCAGCAACGTCGGCACGTTTGGCAACGTGATGGGCACGCCAGTGATCATGCAGCCCCAGGTCGCCATCATGGCTGTCGGTGCGATTCGCAAGAAGCCTGCCGTGATCGAGACGCCCATGGGTGACATCATCGGCATTCGCCACATGATGTTCCTGAGCCACAGCTACGACCACCGCGTGGTCGATGGCGCCTTGGGTGGCCGCTTCGTGCGCCGCTTGGCCGATCTGCTCGAAGGATTTGACCCCAATCGCCCGGTGTGATAGCAGGTAGACGACATTTGGGTATTTCTTCCCGAGGACGTTGAAAATTCAAGGGAATGGTATATATTTGAGACGAAAGAATATTTTTACAACGATTCTTCTTAATAGTATGAGAAACAGAATTCTACTCCTTGTTTTAGCCTTGCTTTGTTTGGTGGGTGTGAAGAGCACATTTGCCCAAACATCCGGTGGCCCCGATGCATACGGTTACACTTGGCGCAATAACCTAGATCCACAAGGTCCGACCTACGTGTGGAACTCGATCGCAGGTGCCCCAGGTGCTACTCAGATCAATGGCCTTACCGATGACAATGCCGTGGCATTCATCAACTTTGGTTGGTCATTTCACTACTACTGGACCGA
>JANMIM010000369.1:0-2033 GCA_031375795.1 Bacteroidota bacterium | reverse complement strand
TTTTGGCAGCGTGCCAGTGATCAAAAGGCGGTCGTACCAGGTCAACTCGCCGGATATACTTTTCGCGTAGCGATCTGTGAGGAGTTCCATGGACTCAATTTAAGAAATTGTTCCTTTTGGTTCTGGCTTGGCCAGGTTAGGGATTGTGTGGGGAAATTTGTGCAATCCGTTCGTCGGCCCTCGCCAGCACTTTGGGGTGGGCCGACCAACGGTGGACGTTCTGTGATGCGTTGGTCGGTTCTTCCTTCAATCCGTTGGTCGGCCCTCGCCAGCATTTTGGGGTGGGCCGACCAACGGCAGACATTAATAGCCCGCGCAAGCGGGCTACACGATCTTGACAATCAGTCGCATTGCTGCCCCAGCTTGGAGCAAATCTTTATTTCAATTCCGCACAAACTTGAAACCCGCATTCCCTTTTTCTCCCCTGAGCCGCAGGAAATAGATGCCCGCAGGAAAGTCGCCGAGCTTGATCCGGTTGTCGGTCACCATGCCACTTTGCACAAGCATCCCACGGAGGTCGCAAATCTGAAAAGGTGTCTCGGCATCCATCGGCAAAGAAAACCGCAGCTCATTCCCCGCCGGATTGGGGCCGATTTGAAGGCCGCTCCAGGGTTTCGGCTCCTGCATTCCCACCACGGCGTTCTCGATGTTGATGCAATAGTCCTCCACATCGCCGTCGTAGCCCGTGTCGCAGGGACCCGCAGTGATGGAGGAGTCGGCCTTGAGGCTCACCCGCAGCGCCGTGTAGCCCAGCATGCAATTGGCGGGGATGTGAAAGGCCATCGCCACGGGATTGACATTGTTGCCGCCGCGCTCGAAACAGAGTTCGCTGCCTTCAAATTGGCCATTTTTGTTGGCGTCGATCCACATGCGCCATTTTAAGCCCGTGACTGGCGTGCTCGGCAATTTCCCCGGATACAGCACGACTTGGTAGCTGCTGTCGCGTTTCAAGACGTGGCATTCGCTTTTGTAATCGGCCCGGCCGCCTGTGTTGCCGCTGGCCTGCGCGATGTCGCCGATGCGCAGGTAGAGGATGGAATTTTCGCTCGTCGGCCCGCCTGCGCTGTTGCAATACGTCGCCGTGAGGTCCCCATAGTTGCAATCTGGCGGATGGAGCAACATCTCGTAGGCCAAGGCATTTTGGTAGGCATCGGCGCCCGTGTAGGTCCATTGGAAATTGTAGAAAAACCGCAGTTTCATGGTGTTGAGAAAGGCCTGGGCATCGGCGGTCTCGCCAGCGTAGGCGGTCGCGTAGGCGAGGTCAAAGCCGCGCTTGTTCACCATGTCGGTCCTCCAATTCACGTAGGGGCTGCCGTCAAAGTAACGGTCGATGAGGTCGCGCTGCCTGCGGGAGCGCTGATCACAAGGGTTGTCGACGCCATTGACTTGCGGGGCGATCGTGGCCGTGACGCGCGGATACCAAAGCGCGTCGACCAAGGTCGTGTCAAATCCGTCGCCGAGGTAGTGCCAACGGTAGGTCGAGTCGGGGGCATTGGCGATGGCACCGCCACCAGGGTAGAGGAGGAGGCTTCTCACAGCCCTGCGCACGCGGGCTGCGACATCAAAATATTGGGTGGCATGCACAGGGTCGTTGTAAATTTCATGCTCGATGCGGCCCAGACAATCATAACCCCAAAAAACCGTGCAATTGTCCATCGTGAGGCTGAAAGGGTAGCCGGGATCGCCCCAAGTGAGGTTGTTGGGTTGCAGGAGCGCAGTCTGGATCCAGTCCATGTTTTGCTCCAGGTAGGTCTTGACGCTGGGCTGTTGGAACCAAGTGACATCGCCCGTGTAGCGGTAATATTCGTAGGCCAACACACAAAACTGCGGGAGCGAACCGTCGCCATAGGCCGGGTCGGCACCCCAGGCACAATGCACTTGGCTGCCCTTGAGGTCCGGATTTCCACCGACTTTGTAGTACCAATGCGAGGAGTCCCGCGTCGGGGTCGGCACGGTCGAGGCATCGTAATGCGTGCGAAACCAGTTCATGAAGCGGTAGACCTTGTCTTGCTTGTCGGCGCGCGTGCTGCGCA
>JANMIM010000352.1:0-3119 GCA_031375795.1 Bacteroidota bacterium | reverse complement strand
CCCCACCAGGGTAACGTGCCGTGTATCAGAGGCGCGGTCCCAACCGGGTTTGATGCACAATGGATGTGTGGTTGATTGTCGATCAAGTTTGAGCGGGTTCGATCCCCGTCGGTCCCGCAAGTGTATGTGGCTGCAAGAGCAGTCCCTGTGTCAGTGGATGCAGGAAAACGGGAGATGGGTCCGCGGGTGCGGACGCCGGGCAAAGCCGCCCGGAGGCTCGGGTTCGAGTCCCGAATTTCCTTCTTTGCTTTAGTGCACACGATATTTGACGTATTGGTTTTTTCCTAAGGTGTTTTTTTTCATGATTGATTTGAATTTGTTTTTCACCGATGGGAAGGAATGAGATGAGTGAAAAGTGGGAAGTGAACAGTGAAAAGTCGAAAGACGTATCGCTGAGCACCAAGACAATTTGCTCGTTTCTTCCTCTCCTGTTGCGTGAAATTTTCAAAAAAATATTGTGGTCGATTGGCCGCATATCAAAAAGAAATGAATTCCCGGAATGCCGTAGCAGCGTGTTACTTCGGTAAAGCCTAGTGCCCAACAGGTTCGACTCCTGTAGTCCTCAGCAATGGGGATGTTAAAAATTCGCAGCAATGCGAGCGTACATGCTGCGGCTATCGCTTCCAGGCATTCAAAAAAAGAATCAAAAATCATCCTCCAAGAAATTGTTGGTGCCGTAGGGGCGTGTTACTTCGAATGTTAATCGATCGGTCGCGGGTTCGAGTCCCGTTGCATGCTTGCATGTATAGCTCAGTTGGTAGAGCGATAATGTCACGCCTCGTTTGTCGCCCAGCAAAATTTATTCCCTAATCCTTACTCTTTTGCAAGAAAAAACAGGTGCCGTAGATACGTGATACTTCGTTTCCCCGAAAAGGTGTCGGTTCGAATCCGGCTCTCCGCGCAACTTCAATAATCACGCGGAGATAGTTTAACTGGTTAGAATTTTATGCACGCGTCGTTTTTTGCCCTGTGATTTTGCAGCAAGATTGGAAAGTCAACATGATTCCTCACAAAAGCAGGTGTCGTAGAGGAGTGTTACTTCGCATCTTACGCCGTTGGTTGGCGGTTCGAGTCCGTCTCTCTGTACCAAGCAAAAAAATACAGAGATAGCTCAAAGGTTAGAGCAACGTACACAGTCACTTTTCGCCTTTTACCCTGCTTTTTTGAGGGAGATGTTGTGGGAATGCGGATGATTTCAAGGAAAAATGAGAAACATCGAGTGCCGTAGAGAAGGGTTCCATCGTAACTATAACGGTCCTAAGGTAGCGCAACTCGGGCGACCGAGCCAGCGAAGTCGGGTTGAAATCCGACCGGGCAAAAGTTTCCTTTGTGGAACGCAAGTCTCTCTGAGATGTCGAATTGCCGGTTCACTGCCCGCCACCGGCGGGTAAGAACGACGCTCTTCCAGAGCAACTCCCTTTTCGCTTTTTGCCTCGATGTCTTTTCACAAATAGTCCGGTGCCGTAGTGCAGTGTTACTTCAAGATCCTGATCGATGGTTCGCGGGTTCGCGTGCCTTTCCTTGTGCGGCGAGGTAGCTCTACGGTAGATCACTGTGTCACGATCGGCTTGTTGCCCTAGCTAAAATGGGTATTGATCGCAGGTCATTGCCATTCTTTTCGGGAGAACTTTCCTTCAAATTCGTAACAAGATTTGAAAATTTTCGTTATCTTCGGGTATGACTAAGTTAGAGCTAGAAATCGAAAAGTTAAGCCTTGAGGAACAACAAGAGCTTCTTTTGGGCATCCAAGGCCGAATATCACAACGTGGTAGCAGTTCCGAAGAGGAGCGGATCTTGTCATTGTTGAAAAAAAGGAAGGCAGATTTAGCGGAAGGAAAAGATCGGATTCTGACGCGTGAAGAATTCTGGGCGGAGGTGAAACGAAACCGCAATGTATAGACTTTCGTTGCTTGCCTCGGCTGCAATGGATGTGAGCGAAATCATGGATCAGCTTGACAAGCAGCGAGATGGATTGAGTGATGAATTTGAATACTTCCTCAATGTGGGGCTAGATTTGATCTGTTCAAACCCGTTTTTGTACCGTGAAATCGCTCCAGGATTGAGAAAGGCACGAATGTATCGCTTTAATTACGCGATCTATTTCGAAGTCATGAATGAAGAAGTTCTTGTGTTAGCGGTGATTCATACTGCGAGCTCTGAAGAGAGAATCGAACGCAAACTTGGACAAGCAAGAGGGTAATCTCAAATAGTCCGGTGCCGTAGTGCAGTGTTACTTCAAGATCCTGAAAAGATTGACAATTAGCACACTGTGCGTTCGTCGCCCGGGCCATGTTACCAGATTTCAGAAACATGCAAGTGCCGTAGGATGGTGTTACTTCGACTTAGGATCGGCGGGTTATCGGTTCGAATCCGATGCGTCGGCTACCCTGAGAGGGGGAATCGGCGCTAGCTCAACTGGATAGAGCAGCAAAACAGTCACCGTCTGCCTGTTGCCTTGTATTTTTCTGGGATCCGCACGGTCGGTCGGTGCCGTCGTCGCATCTTACTTCGAAAGCAGGACTTTGGGAGTCCTAGACTTGATGGATGTGGCTGTATTTTGCCCGATTCCGATTCTGCAAAAAATTAGATAAAAGACATCAAGAGGTGTCGTAAAGTCGCGTTACTTCGGAATAACGCTTGGTTCGAATCCAGCCCTGCATTACGTGTGAATGCTTGTAGACGCGGCTTGCTTTTCACCCTCAAGACATTATGTTTCCTGCATTTTTACCATGAGCGCTGCCATGCTCCAGCGGCAGCGCTCTTTTCTCCGAATGTAGCTCAGCCCGGCCAGAGCTCTGGTTTTGGATACCAGAAGTCGTAGGTTCAAATCCTGCCATTCGGACCAATCTTCCAATCAAAAGTCATCCGCTTACATTCCACCTTCAAACAAATAGGTACAACGCATTGCATCCATTCGGCTTAGCCTCCGTGCGATAGGCCTCGCGCCGCCGAAGGGCTCTGCAATGCGGGAAAACCTTTTTGATTCAGGAGAATGTATGATGAGTCGGTTTTTGGTAAAATATTACGCAAAACAAACTGTTCACAGTCAAACAAATAGGTACAACGCATTGCATCCATTCGGCTTAGCCTCCGTGCGATAGGCCTCGCGCCGCCGAAGG
>JANMIM010000290.1:0-4499 GCA_031375795.1 Bacteroidota bacterium | reverse complement strand
CCTCAAAAAAATCAATCTCCTTTGAGCACTCCCGTACCCATTCGCACTGTCGACGGCTCACTTCAGCATCTTCGGCTCAATTTCCGAAATCAGATCTTTCATTCCTTTGTCACCTCCTTTTCAAAGGACGAGGAGGATTCTGGCTTGTCGGTGAAAATGTCGCTGCATGGCCAGGAAAAATACCGCATCGGCGATCGCCACCACACGATCACACCGGGGAGATTTCTGGTCGTGAACCATCACCAGCGTTTCCAATGCCGCATTCAATCGCCTGAAATGGTGGAAGGTATGTGTTTTTACATCGACCCGGTTGCAGCGGATGAAATCTATGAAGTGCATGCCCATGGTCACGCCAAGATGCTAGAGCGGGAGGGGAAGAACCAGCCGCAGAAGGCGCTGTTCACGGAGAAGGTCTTTGGTTTGGGGGAATCGCCACTCGGCAGCTTTTTGCAGGCGATGACACCGATCTTGCGCGACCCAGAGCAGCGGCTCCGTGTGGATTTTGATTCGTTTTTCATCACGATGGCCGAGCGACTGGTCGAGAGCCAATATCAAGCCAACTTGCTGATCAACAACCTCACCAATGAAAAGGCCTCGACACGCGAGGAATTGTACCGTCGCATGAGCCTCGCCCGCAACTTCATCGACGAAAATTTCCTCCAAGACATCAACCTGGACCAGCTCGCCAGCGTGGCCATGACCTCCAAATACCATTTTTTGCGTTGCTTCAAGGAAATCTACCGCTGCGCACCTTATCAATATGTGCTCCAAAAGCGTCTGCAGCACTCCGCGCAATTGCTGGTCGGTGACCACCATAGCCTGAGTGAGGTTGCCTTGGAGACCGGATTCACCGATCGTCGCGCGTTCAACAAGGCCTTTCGCAAGGCATTTGGCGTGCTGCCATCGGAGTTCAAGCAACAACAATTGCCGACCAGCGCCTATTTCTGAGGGCTTTTTTCCATTCAATCCTGGATTTCGGGATTCCCGCCCACGTGCTCTGTCTGAAATTTTGCGACCTCGATGCACTCCCGCAACAATTTCCCCCTTTTTGACCGCAGATGTTGGGAAATTGGAGCATGAATATTCGTCCACCGCACATCGTCCTGGCACTCTTGCTACTGGCGTCGGTCGGTCTGCATGCGCAGTCCGCCACCGGAGCCACCACGCACTTGCGTCGCAAGTGCTTTCTCGGCATGCAGCCCTTGCCTGTCTCTGATTCGCTGTCCAAGGTCATCGGCCTGCCGGGTGGTGTGTCGATCGGTAGCATCGCGCCAGGCGGCACCTTGCAAAGCATCGGTGCCCAGCCCAATGACATTCTCATGCGTTTGAATGAGCAGGCCGTCCAGAGTTGGGATGGCCCGCTCCATTTGCCCACCCTGTTTGAGGGTGACGCCATCGTAGCCGAGGTCTGGCGCAGCAACGGGAAAAAGGGCAAACTCATCACGCTCAAGGGCACGGTGAAGGGCGTAGCCTTGGAGAAAGGCACCGCAAAGTACGACGTGGCCTATGGAGAGGCTCCATTCGAAGGCGGTTACTTGCGCACGATTGCCATGCTGCCCAAGACGCCGGGGCCGCATCCGATCATCTACTTCATTCCCGGTTACAACTGCTTCTCGATCGACCGCATGAATCCGCAGCATCCCTACCCCCGCATGTTTGACAGCCTCGCGGCGCTGGGAAACATCGTGTACCGCGTCGACAAGCCTGGCATGGGCGATGGCCCCAGTCCCTGCGACTGTGAGGAAACGGGCTTTGAAAAGGAACTGAGCGTCTTTGAGGCGGGCTACCAAAACCTCCTGCGCCAACCCTGGGCCGCCGAGGACCGGATTTTTATGGTCGGGCACAGCATGGGGGGTATCCAGGCACCTCTGCTCACCACCAAAGCCAACTGCCATCCCAAGGGCATCGCGGTCTACGGCACTGTGTACCAGACTTGGTACGAGTATATCTTGATGATGCTGCGGTTTCAGGAGCCGCGCACCGATGAGGCCTACCTCAGTTTCGAGCAGGACATGGCCGAATATGTGCAGCTCTTTTATGAGCACTACGTGCGTTTCAAGCCACTGTCGGAGATCACAGCCAACCCACGGTGGAAGGCCCTGCTGGAGCGGGACTTTGCGCTGGATGCCGAGGGAAACATCCTGTTTCGCAAGGCGGAATACTGGCAGGAAATCGCCAGGCACACACTCACCGAGGCCTGGGCCCATACCGACGCCCATGTGCTGTCGATCTTTGGAGAGGCAGATTTTGAGGTGTTTGATGCATTTTCCATGTCCGAGATCCCGCGCATCGTGAACGCTTACCACCCGGGGCACGGCACGTTTGCCACCCTGCCCGGCACCGACCACGGCATGATACACGTGGGCTCGATGCAAAAGGGCCTGGACTTGCGCGGCAAGCCCGAGTACCGCGAATATTTCCTCCACCAATTTGACTACAAGCTCGTCACAACGCTGCAGGCATGGATCGAGGGGGTGATGAAGGCGGGCTGAGGCGGATGTTGAAAAAAATTGTCCTGAAACTGGCGCAGAATTTGTAGCTTTAGGCTGTATGCTTCGTTATTCATACAAGATTTACTCTGCTCCTATGAAGTACCTGCGTCATTTTGCTACTTTGGCCATTTTGGGTGGATTGGTATTCGCCACGACAGGCATGGCAAGCAGCCGATCCCTGCGGCTTGGACAGCCTGAGGCCACAGTGGCAGGCATTCCTGACATCACGCTTCAAAACAAATGCACCCGTGATGTCAAGTACTCGGTCTCAAAGGCGGGCGAGACCACGCAAGGCGTCATCGCCAAAGGCGACAAGGTCAGGCTTTCATTGGCGGTAGGCACTGCCATCACCGTCGATGGCGAGGCTTTCATGACGGTCTCTGAAGCCGACAACGGGCAGACGTTTCAAGTCTGCCGCTAAGCGATTCCTCTGCGGATTTTGTAGAAAGTGCTGGCTTGGAGGCCTTCGCTTATTCATTTCCGCAAATGCTCGGCGGGCCTCGGGCGCCTCTTGGGCAGATTCATGGAAAAACTACCAAGGCTTACGATTGTATCTGAATTTTACCTAATTTCAGCCCCATTAATTACGGAATTATCATCGCCGGTTTATCATCCTACAAGGCACAAAAGTTCAATTATGAAAGTATTTAAGAGTCTGCTAATCATTTTGTTGTTGGCCAACATGAGCCTCTATGCACAACAAAAATACAACGACTTCATTTGTGTCGGTCCTGCTCCGATCGACTACAAGGTGTTTGACGGCCAATTGTTTTCCGAGATCTTCATGGACGAGGCAAACAATTCCCAGGTCATCAACCTGCTCCCGAACGAGTTGAGCCACAAAAACATCATCAAAATCACCGCCAAGAACGAAGTGAGCTACTCGGCCATCGAGCTTTCCGAGGCCAAGACGACCTACATCGTCAAGACGGACTACATCAAATACACCACCCTCCCTGTCAAAAAAGACAGCGAGACGGGTGAAATCATCGGTGTGGCACGTGTCGGCGTCGGCATGCGCATCGAGGCGATCCTGAGGACCGCCAAGAAAGGCATCACCGTGACCGACCTCTACGTATTGGGTGCCAGCACAGGTGCAAAGGGTGCCCTCAAGGGCCACATCACCTGCTCCATCATGGGAATCGAGGCCGAGGAAGTCACCGCCGGCTTCCCTGTGAACGCTGAAATCACCCCCACCAGCATCGCCGCCACGCTGCAGTCACTGGTGCTCGTGAAGCAAGCCATCTACGACAACGACAGCCACTTGACCCCTCAAGTGCTCGAAATCAAGTACACCAGCGACTACCAAAGTGGCGCTGCCAACGTCATGGACCTGAGCATGCCCATCCTGCTCCCCAACCGTGGCGAGCCCTGCGTGGTCATCCGCTGAATAGAATCCAGCAGAATATAAAAAAAGCGCCTCCGTGGATTGGGGGCGCTTTTTTTGTTTTGCAAGGGCAAGACGAGCTTCAATGGCGCGGATTCGTCCAGCATCCCTAAAAGCCCACGAGCCACGACTTTCCAGCGATTACATTCCAACCAACACCACGGCATTCATTATTCCTTATTCATTATTAATTGTCTCCTCCCTAATTTTACACCCAGATTCAATTTAAAAACACGGCATACGCAATGTACGATACACTTCAGCCCCAGCTTCAGCTCACGCTCGACGAGATCCGCGCGGCGGGTCTCTACAAAAAGGAACGCATCATCACCAGCCCGCAAGGTGCTGAGATCCAGATCTCAACGGGCGAGACCGTGCTGAATTTCTGTGCCAACAACTACCTCGGCCTCAGCAGCCACCCTGCTGTGATCGAGGCTGCCAAGAAGGCCAGCGACAGCCACGGTTTCGGGTTGAGCTCGGTGCGCTTCATCTGCGGCACCCAAGACATCCACAAGGAATTGGAGGCCAAGATCGCCCAGTTCCTGCACACCGAGGACACTATATTGTATGCAGCGTGCTTCGATGCCAATGGCGGTGTCTTCGAGCCCCTGCTCGAAGAG
>JANMIM010000179.1:0-7341 GCA_031375795.1 Bacteroidota bacterium | reverse complement strand
AGCCGCACGCGCTCGGTGTAATTGGTGGCCATCACCCAGTCTCTTGCATCGGTCGTGCCGATGAAATTTTGGCCGGGTCCTGTGCCCGGTGAGGTGCCGGCATCGCCTGTGAGTGCCCATCCGCCGCCCCCGCCTGAGCCGGGTTGCACACTCACCTGCCGCCAAGCTCCATTGAGATAGACAAAATGATTGATGCCCGTGAGCGCAGTGATCGTGTAGCCCGCAAAGGTCGCCGCATCGTCGTCGAGGTTCACGACATACAGCAATTGGCCTTCATAGGGGGTTATCGGGGGCGTCATCCAATTGGCGGTGCTACCTACTGCGTTGCTGATGATGGCCGTGGAAATGCCGTCGGGCACCGTGATCGTAGCGCCGGGCGCAAAAGTCGCGGGCGGATTCAGGATCAAGGCGCCATCGACGCGGTGGTTGCCAGCGACATGGAGCTTGTGTTGAGGAGTGGTTGTGCCGATGCCTACATTTTGGGCGAGCAGGCTCATCCCCAAAGTCAATAACCAAGCAACAAATAGTATTTTTCTCATAGCCGAAACGTTGCCTCAAGATGCTAAATTTCAAAACAAAAACCAATGCCTTCGCTATTCGAGGTTTTTTCCAATTTCAAAAATTGCCATTATGGCCAATGTGATGCGAGTCATATTGCGAGCATCTTCAAATTATGCAAGCGACAATGGGACGTTCATATTCGTTTTTTCATCACCAAACCACTACTGCTCAACCGGATCCGCCTTTGCAGGCAGGGGCCCAGGGCGACGGAACCTGGAAATGATTGGAGCGTCCATTGGTGCATTTGAGGATGGCAACCCAATCCCTTGATAAGTTACAATTTAGAATTGCTTGACCACTAGGGGATCAAATTTGAAAAAACCTTCACAAAGCCCTAGAAAACGAGGATCGTCGGGGGAGCTTCGGAAAATTGTTGTCAAGGTCGTATCTGCGCAATTGCTCGCATCTGGATCAAACCCTTCAAACATCCACCTCGAGCCATCCATAACAATCTTATTATCCACCATAAGCATTGTCCACAAGCAGAATGAGTCGATCTTTTCCTTGAATTCCATCCACTCTGCGGGTTGAATATTTCGCGAATAACTGCTCACCAAAGAGTCATGGTGCTTCGACGAATTTGTGGTGGCTACAGCGTATTCCTTGACGAATAGCACGTATCGATCGTCTATATTTTGTATCCGATAGATTTTGCAATAGTCATAAAATGTGTATTTCATTGAGAGCCTATACGATTCACCTTTCCCTTCTTCCAACAACGGTTCATCGTAAATCGCCCAATATTTATCAAAGTCATTTGGTCGCACGTATACCTTTTTCAAACTATCACTCAAATGCGCTGTGGCCTCATTCATTTCACAATGACAGCCAATCTTTTTGCATCCGACGCAGGTGCAGAAAATGATCAGAAGCGCAAAAAAATGACGTCCAAAGGAATTGAACAACACATTTCTCGTTAGAGCTCTCAGCCGTATAAAATCAATCCTCATATCACCCCTCCCGCTCAAACAACTCCACCACCCAAAAATTATCCTCCCCACGCCCAGAAAGCGCCAAAATCGCCTCCATCGCCACCTCTCCCGGATGCCTTGGCGGATCAAAATCAAAAGGCAAATTCGTCTGGTCAGTGAGGATGCGGGGCAGGCGCGCGACGATGAATTCATGGTCGCGGTGCTCGAGGGCGAGGGCTTGGACGAGGGCCTCCTGCGCGGCTTTGGCGGTGAGGTAGTGCGCAAATCCGCGGACGGGCTCGACGAGGTATTTGGTGGAGATGTGGAGGAATTGGCCGCCTTTTGAGAGGAGGGGCAGGAGCTGCCGCGCGGTTTCGAGGGCGATGCTGAGGTTTTGGGTGACGAAGCGCAATATCTCGGCATTGTCCTGCTCGCCAAATTGCAGGTCGCGGATCGGCGGCGCGGCATTGTTCACGATGAGGTCGAGCTGCCCAAATTGCGCGGCGATTGCGGTCGCCATCTCGGCGACGGTGATGGGGTCGCTCATGTCGGCGGCAAAGGCTGCGGCTTCGCTGCCGTGTGCGTGGAGTTCGGCGAGGAGGGCTTGCGCGGCGGCGGCGTCGCCGCGGTAATTGAGGGCGAGCTTGGCACCTGCAAGCGCGCAGATGCGCGCCATGGCGGCCCCGAATCCGCGCGTGGCACCCGAGATGAAGGCGACCTTGCCTTTTAAGGGCAATGCGCCATCGGCAAAGCGCGGCATCGCGCCGAGCGGGAAATCGACGGGCAGCGGCCTTGCAAAGGCCGCAATCCGCAACGCGGTCACTGCCGGCCCGCTGCCGGTGATGATGTAGCGGTTGAAGCGCTCGTCGAAGTTCACTTCGTCGAGCTGCAATTCGACCCGCGCCGTGCGCAGGTCTGCCTCCGCAAAGCTGACTTGCAGCTCAGAAAACAGCGCCTGCCGGCCTGGCAGCGCCATGCCGACGTGGTAGCTCGCCCAGAGCAGAGTCGCCATCTGCTGCGGCGGCATCGCCTGCGCCCCCAATTGGAAGGCCGCTTGGAGCGCGCTCCAAGCACCGGTGTTCATCACATAATCAATGGCTTGCGCGGCCGTCTGCGGCTGCGTATGCGCCTCCAAGGCGGGCGCAAAGGGCGGATACAATTGCCCTGCCTCCATCGGCGGCTCACTCAGGAAATGCGCCTGAAAGGTGATGACGGAATAGTCCACCGTGCCCTTGCGGAAGCGCAGGACGGTATTTTCCGCGCCCTGCTCGACGATGAGTTCGTATTCCTCGCCTTCAAACAAGGGCTTCCTGAAAATCGCCCGCAAGCTTTCCAGCCGAAACGAACGCCCATCGGCCCATTGCCCCAAAGCATACAAAACGGCAGCCACGCCATACACGACCGGCCGACCAAATTGCGTGCGCCGGGCATATTCCGCGTCGATGTGCAAGGGATTGCGGTCGTAGCTGGCCTTGCAGAATGCGGATATTTGGAGGGGGGTGAATTTCATAATGCGAATTTGGGGAATCTAATGATCACCAAACCAAATTTGCGAAAAAGGACGTCAAGGTCTCAATTTTGGGTGAAGAATCTAGAAATTGCCCCTTCAAGGCGATCTGTATTGAGCCCCAAGTCGCTAGCTGCGATACCGCATGATGGTGTGCAGTTTCATTTGGAATATGGTCAGCAGATCGTCAAAGGTGATGATATTGACCTTCTTGGAAGCGATTTGAACGTTGGTGGCCCGCCAATTCAGCCGATAGCGAAGGGATGGATTCAAAAATCGGTTTCTCCCAATGATCAGCAGTCCGGAATATTCTATCCTGTGGGCACCAAATCGGTCCTGGACATCCTGCGATCCTTGCAAGCCTTCAATTTTGCAGAACCAATCGAGAATTTGGCTGTATCCATGATCAAGACGCTGGCCATAGGATGGCTTGTATTTTGTTTCGAGCTTGAACAAGCTATCCTTTTTGGCGTCTTCAAACTCCACAAAGCAAAAGGCGTTGATCCTCGTGTTGCCAACAGCAAGGTCGCAAGCGAAGTCGCCAAAAATATCGTATTCGAATGCAATCTTATCTGGAATCTGGAGGTCAGAGAAAAATGTTCCGATCTGGGCTGACAGCATCGGCCGAGCTTGGAAAAACGGCTGGACATCGCGCTTTTCGTCCAACTCATCCTTCTTTAAGAAGTCCTCGTATTCGATTATTTGCCGCTTGAAAATTTCGAAATCAAATGAAAGATCCGAAAATTGCTTAGGCATGGCTACGACTGAAAAATTGTTTGTAGGCTTCGTGATTCACAATGTCCAGAATCTCAACCCAGTCGTTATGAACCTGCAAAAAGGCTCGGTACTTCGTCCCAACATCCAGGGTATATACATTGGAGTCATTGGGTTTCCGCATTTTGCGCAGGCGATGTTTCAGCTGCAGGGAGAAAATGTTTCTTTGCACAATCTTGAGCGAGCGCTCCATGGATTCTTGGGATGACGCGGGTAACGAGTCAAACGCCATTTTTGCCAACATGCTAAAAACGATATTCCGCTCAGTGTTCATGACCTAGCCCCAAGACTTTCAACCATCATTCTAAACATCAGTACAGCAAATGTGAGGAAAAGGCTTGGAAAAGTCAAGCCAGGCAGACAACTCTGAGACAACTTATTTTCTCTCTTTCCATGCGTTCCTGCGAAAGAAAAATCCCTAAATTCCGCCCATGTTCAAGGTGTTGCGTAAGGTCTGGGCCGTGTATGGCATTTTGGTGTTTGGCATCCAATTGTTGATCTGGACGCCGATCACGACGATCGTTTTCCTCACCATCGGACGCCGTGGAGAAAAGACGATCATTTGGATGGGGCATCATATCATCGCCCCGGTCACGCTCTTCTTTACAGGCGTCTTCAGGCGCGTGCACGGGCGCGAACACTTGCACGGCAAGGGCCCTTTTGTGATTGTTTCCAACCACCGCAGCTTCCTCGACATCCTCATCAATGCCGCCGCCTATCCCGGGGTCTACAAATTCCTGAGCAAAAAGGAAATGACCAAAATTCCCATCTGGGGACTCACCGTTCGTCGCCTGTGCATCCTCGTCGACCGCAAGTCCCCCGAGTCACGCGCCGAGAGCGTCGAGCGCATGCGCGAGGCACTCAAGGCCGGTTTCTCCATCTTGCTCTATCCCGAGGGCACCCGCAACCGCGGTGAGACACCTCTCACGGAATTCTACGATGGCGCCTTCAGGCTCGCAGCCGACACGGGCTACCCCATCGCGATCCAAACCCTGATCGACCCACGCAAGTACAACGATCCGCGACGAGGATTGGACCTTTCGCCGGGGATCGTCGATGTATATTGGGACCTGATCGAGGGGACAGGCACCCAAAGCGTGGAGGAATTGAAGCACAAGACGCGGGAGGCGATGCTCTCCCATTTGGGGAACCAGAATTGAGCAGAATTTACAGAATTTGCAGAATTGGGATGAGTGTTGAATTCTAGCATATCGTCCAACCTCAGCACCCAGAATTGAGCAGAATTTACAGAATTAGCAGAATTGGGATGAGTGTTGAATTCTAGAAGGAGGGCCAAACTCAGCACCCAGAATTGAGCAGAATTTACAGAATTAGCAGAATTAGGCAGAGTGTTGAATTCTAGAAGGAAGCCCAACGTCGGCACCCAGAATTGCCTACGGCGATCTAAAGATTCAACACCCCCGGGCGATTCTCTAAATTCTGTAAATTCTGCTCATTTTTGGCGGAAGAACACATTCATGGGCACGCCCTTGAACCCAAACGCCTCGCGCAACTGATTTTCCAGGTACCGCTTGTAGTTTTCCTGGATCAGCTTGGGGTGATTGCAGAAAAAGAGGAAGGTCGGAATATTGGCGGGGATTTGGGTCACGTACTTGATGCGGATGAGCTTGCCACGGATGGCGGCCGGACGGTGGGCGTTCCAGGCAGCTTGCATGACATCGTTGAGCTCGGAGGTCGGGATCTTCTTTTCCTTCTCATGGTAGACATCGACGGCGACCTCTAGGGCTTTGAGGATACGCTGCTTTTCCAAGGCAGAGCCGAAGATCACTGGCACATTGCTCATGGGTGCGATGCGCTCCATGATCACAGCCTCGTAGTCGCGGGCCGTGTTGGTCTCCTTGGGCACGAGGTCCCACTTGTTCACGAGGATCACGAGCCCCTTGCCATTGGCGTTCACATTGCTCAGGATGTGGAGGTCTTGGGCCTCCATGCCCTGGGTGGCATCGATGAGCAAGATGGCGACATCACACTCCTCGATGGCCTTGATGCTGCGCAGGGTGGAGTAGAATTCGATGTTTTCGTGGACCTTGGCCTTGCGGCGCAAGCCGGCGGTGTCCACAAGATACAGGTCCAAGCCAAAGGCCGTGTAGCGGGTGTAGATCGAGTCACGGGTGGTGCCCGAGATGGGTGTCACGATGTTTTGGTCCTTGCCGAGCAAGGCATTGACCAGCGAGGACTTGCCCACGTTGGGGCGGCCGACGATCGCAAACTTGGGTACGTCTGCCACGGTGGGCTCGGGCTTGTCCTTGGGCAGGATCTCGACGATGTGGTCCATGAGGTCGCCCGTGCCTGCACCGTTCAGGGAGGAGATGGCAAAGACCTCGCCTAGCGCCAACTCGTAAAACTCATAGACCAAGTCGCTGCGCTCAAAATTGTCGGCCTTGTTGGCGATCAAGAGCACCGGTTTCTTGCTGCGGCGCACGATGTTTGCAAATTCCTCGTCCAGCGTCATGACCCCGACCAACGAATCGACCATGAAGAGGAGCATGTCTGCCTCCTCCATGGCGATGAGCACCTGCTCGCGGATCGCCTTTTCAAAGACGTCGTCGCTCTCGTGTACATAGCCGCCGGTGTCGATGACCGTGAAGCGCACGCCATTCCATTCGCAGACGCCGTAGTGGCGGTCGCGTGTGACCCCGCTCTCATCGTCCACGATGGCCTTGCGTGCCGCGATCAAGCGGTTAAAAAGTGTGGATTTGCCTACGTTTGGCCTACCAATGATGGCTACTATTCCGCTCATGTATCTAAAAGTTCTTGATTGATGGGCCTATTCCCTGTATCCAAAGCTTCTCAGCCGCAGACTGTTGTCTTTCCAATTCTCTGAGACCTTCACATGAAGCTCCAGGTATATCTTGCGCTCCAGAAACGCCTCGATGGTGCGCCGCGCCTCGGTGCCGATTTCCTTGATCATCTTGCCACCCTTGCCCACGATGATGCCCTTTTGGGAGTCGCGCTCCACATTGATGTCGGCATGGATCACGGTGACATTGTCCTTTTCCTCAAACAAGACGATGCCGACCTCGCAGCTGTAGGGCACCTCGTCTTTGCAACGCAAAAAGATGGCCTCGCGCACGAGCTCCGAGACAAAAAACCGCTCGGGACGGTCACTGATCTCCTCGGTGTCGAAATAGGCAGGCCCCTCGTGCAACTGCTCGAGGATCATCTGCTTGAGGGGATAAATGTTGATGTCTGACTTGGCGCTGATGCCGATCGCGCCGACGACTTGCACCCTCGCCGTGATCTCGGCGTGGCGTTGCCTCACCTTTTCCTCGTTGCTCAGGTCGACCTTGTTGAGGACCAACAACACGGGAACGGTGGATTTTTGGGCGATCTTGAACACGAGTTCCTCGGGGAATTTCTCATTCACGTCGACCAGCAACAAGATGAGGTCGGCGTCCTCCAGGGATTGGTGTACGGCCCCCATCATCACGCGGTGGAGCTTGTATTGAGGCAGGATCACGCCCGGTGTGTCGCTGTAGACGATTTGGTAATCGTCGCCGCTGGCGATTCCCAAGATGCGGTGGCGTGTGGTCTGGGCTTTGGGCGTGGTGATGGCGAGCTTGCGCC
>JANMIM010000175.1:0-8298 GCA_031375795.1 Bacteroidota bacterium | reverse complement strand
CGACGCACAGGTGGCAGCCGCCGAGGCCCTTTTTGGTGGCATCAAGGTCGATGGCGTGCTGCCCGTGACAGCCTCCAAGCAATTTCCCGCTGGCACGAGCATCGCCAACCCGAGTGTGAACCGATTTCAATTTGGGATGCCCGAGGCTGCGGGCATGGACAGCCATGTCTTGGAAGCCATCGATGGCATCGCACAGGAAGCGATCGCTGCCGGGGCCACGCCGGGCTGCGCCGTGCTCGTGATGCGCGGCAACACCATCGTCTGGGACAAGGGCTATGGCCGCACCGAATACAACGGGGCGGGCAAGGCGGTCGATCCGTATGCCACGCTTTACGACCTGGCATCGGTCACCAAGGTCTGCGCGACGACGGTGGCGACCATGAAGATGTACCAAGACAAGCTCATCGACATCGACGAGGCCGCGCCTGTCTATGTGAGTTCGATGCGCGGCCGCAACCTCAACAGCATCAAGCTGCGCAACCTCTTGCTGCACAATTCGGGATTGGTGCCGTTCATTCCCTTCTACCAAGAGACCTTTACCAACAATGGCTTGAAGCCGGGACTCTACAGCACCAATCCGAGCGATACCTTTTGCGTGCCGATCATCGACGGCTTGTACATGTGTGGCGCCTACCAAGACACGGTCTGGGAAATGCTGATCAACAGTCCGGTGAAGAACGACCACAAGATGCGCTACAGCGACCTGAGCATGATCGTGATGCGCCGTGTGCTGGAGGGAGCATCTGGGATTCCTTTTGAAAAATATGTGGACTCCGTGTTTTACAAGCCGCTCGGCATGGACAATACCTGCTTCAATCCCGCAATCAAGATGCCCAAGAAAAACTGCGCGCCGACTGAGATGGATGAATTGTGGCGCCACAAAAAGGTGCAGGGCTATGTACACGACCAAAGCGCGGCGGTACTCGGCGGCGTCAGCGGCAATGCGGGCCTCTTCTCCAACGTCTACGACATCGCGAAGTTGCTGCTCATGGTCAAGGGGGGCGGCACGCAAGGTGACCAGACCTATTTTGACCAAACGACAGTCGAGTATTTCACCCGGAAGCAGCAAGGCGACAACCGCCGTGGCCTCGGCTGGGACAAAGCCGACCCTGGGCACGGCAGCTCATGCAGCGACCGCGCAAGTGCACTCACCTACGGTCACCTCGGCTTCACCGGCATCTGCGTCTGGGTCGACCCCAAGTACGACCTCGTCTACGTCTTCCTCAGCAATCGCACCTGGCCCGACGCCGAAAACAAAAAACTCCAGCAAATGGACATCCGCAACCGCATTTTGGACAAGGTGTATGAGGCGATCCATGTGTGGGAGAAGCGGGAGAATGTGTGAGGGGATTTGGGATTGGAAGTTTGGTGGATGAAAAGATATTGAACAATTGGGCACGCTTCACATCACTGATCGCTATGACGACGGCGCTGTATCGATCGAAAATCGGCAAGACGACTTGGCATTTGCCATCCGGCCTACATATTTGCAAAGAAGCCGATAAGCATATTCGTTTTTGCACGGCTCGGAAAAATGCCGATATTGATGCACGATTGCCCTCGAATATGAAGCTTAGACCTGTCAAGGAATCCAAAACGGAAAGCCAGGGCTTTTCAAAAAAAGCATGGTCTGAATCCTGATGGTGTGATTGGGGAACAAACCGCGAAAATGATGGATCAGATCTTGGCAGAGCTGGAGTTCCAGCGAAAAGCGTTTGTCGTGGTTGAAAAGACGAGCAAGATCAAGGGCGAGCAGAACTACAACATCTATGGCTCCACTGATGAATGGGAGCGAGGCCACCAATTCTATTTTGAAATTGTGCCTGCATTGGACAAGGGAAAGCCAGCTGAAAGCGTAGGTTGGAACGCCGTCAACGCTTACCTGCATACCAAACACGTCGCAGAATTCCTTCAGGCAATGGATGTATAGTTACCAACGTCGGACATTTTCGATCTACTAGAAAATTGGATCATCCCATTGTATCAACGTTACCTATAAAACCCAATCACCTTGAGAATGGATCAAATGCTGATGCACGTTTTTGATTGGGCCATCGTGGAAGTCCGAAGCCAGCAACAATCTCGTTTGGGGCTCATTTACTTGCCGCCTACTACTTCTCATCGGTCTTTTCTTCCAATGCCTCTGTCGTCTCATCTTCTGGGGTGTCGAGGAGTTTGATTTGTTCTCCAATTTTTCCAACTGTCTTCCTGACGTCGGTGTTGCTCCATCCCTCATCTAGAAGCTTTTTGAGTGAATTAATTTGAGCAACAGTTGATTTTCTTGAAATTCGTTCGATTCCCCCAAACACCCACGATTTCCCCACTTGTGCATAAAGATCCTCCATAATCTCCATGCGAAACCGCATTTCTACCATCTCCTTTGTAAGATCATTCATTTGCAATTCTAGCTTGTTCATTTTTGCAGATTGTATTCCGTAGAATTCTTCCAGCTTGGAGAGTTCGCCACTAACATATTTTTTTTCATCTGACCGGATGACTATCTCTGCTTTAGGTTTGACGATTTGAAATCCAAACAGTTTGATACCGTTTTTGGGTGTGAATGCTTTGCGAGCTTTTTCCAATATTCCTCCTATTTTGCCCTCCTGACTTAGCATGGCGATATCTTCCTTTAATTTTTGAAACACATTTGACGCATCTTCCAGCGGGTTCGCTCGGAGGAGTGATAGCTGATCTGAGATTCTTTTTGTGATTTCGGCATCAGTTTTTCCATGGTTCTTTGTAAACTCTGATCGGATACGGCCCAAGTTTTCATCAATCGTTTCTGTATGTTTCCTTATTTGTTGCTTACTTTCCTCTATGGCCGCATTGATTTCTGATTGATGAGAGGTAATTTGTTTTTCTAATTTCTCCACGCCGGTTTTTGCTTCAGAGATATTGTGATTCATGGACGAAGTAAATTCTTGAAATGCCGAATGTTCAAGTTTGCGTTGACTGAGCCAAAAGTCCACCTTTCCAATGTCTCCTTTACACTTGACGATCATTTGTAACAAAGCCTCGTCGGAGACTATTGGATTTGCATTGTGGAGTTTTTCCGCTATTTTTTTGCCAAGAAAAGCTGGATATGTGTTTTTTTCTGCCAAAAACAAATCTGCATACTTCCCTTTGAGATTCGCAATTGTTTTGGGATTGATATCACCCTTTTTTAGCAATAGTTCTAATTCTGAAAGGATTTCCTCGGACGTTTGTGTGCCCTTTGCATTATTTTCAGGAAATTTTCCTGCTGCAATATCGGCAGTACTAGGTTCGGCTGTTTTTTGACCCGTAGCCTTCCTTGATGCAATGAATTGCGTCAATTCACGATCTGAAAAGGTGGAAGTAGATAGCGGATACTTGGCCCTCACCTCCTCATTCTTGGCCCCATTTTTTCCATATACCTCTGAGTAAGCTGCACGTTGGCTTTTTACTTGTTGCCAATCATTGTATTTGGTGGACACAGAGTAAATCCCAATAGCACCGTTTGCCAAACCAAAGAGCAAGTACTTCATTTTGGCCCACAAGGATAGGTCTGGATTGGAGAGTACTTCATTCAATTTATCAAAGAAATCGGCTGCGATAAAAAGATATGCCGCAAAATTTCCTGTAAGGTCCATTAGTTTAGTCGCTTGAAAAATTTTGGCACTGTTTCCTTGTCCATAATACGTTTCATATTGGATGTTTAGCTTCCCTTTTATTCCGCTCAATTCCCCAATTTCCTTTTCATTGAGTCCGCTGCTGATTGATTTTTGCTCAAGTTTGGAGGCATTGATTTTCATGCTCATCCTTCGTATTGCCGATACGCCTTCGATGAGGCCGCCGATGTCTGCAATTGCCATCAAAATATCAGCCATTGTCAGTACAAATTCTCCCCATGTCGCAGTTCCTGTTTCTTCATTTTGCTCAAAGTACTGACATACATGGCCTGTCGCGCCGGCGACTGAGGATAGCCCAAATAATATGGGGGCGGATGCATTCATGACAGGAATGAAGGCGACGACCATTCCAGCTACTCCCAGCCAAAAGCTTGCATCGTTTAGCGTGTCCCACCAATCCTTTTCTGCATTCATCAATACGTCGCCCCGAATCCCCAAGTCTGGAAACTCATAGACAAATAGCCCCTTTCCCAAGAAGTCGTTGTCGTCCAAGGACTGGAATAGGGCGTCTGGAAATTGATTTCCGCCTTCAGGTGTGGCAATTTTCTTATGAAAGGCTTTTTTAGAAACGCAAACGACGTGCGAATATTGCATGTATGCCTCTGGTATATACTCCTTTGACATATACTTTATGGATTTCTCAAGGGTTGTTTTCGGCTCCAATGATTGATATACATAGATATCTACGGGAATTCCTCTCAGTGTGCCGGTTTCATTGCCTGCGAGCGGATAGTAGTATGCCTTCCCGGGATAAATCTTGGAGATTTCTACGGTCTTTTCTGCATCAAAATAGCCATCTTGTTCCCCACGGTTGTGGTAGTTTCCAAAAAAAGTACGCAAGGATTTCCTTGATTCAAGTATCTTTGCGATTTCGGATCTAAGTTGATTTGATTCTTCTGTAGTGTTCCTTTCTTTGATTGCGGCGGAGCCGCCAATTTGATCGCCATATCTGGATGAAATAGACAACGCAAAGGCTACATTCAGAAGGTATGATTCCGATAAGTGCGTTAGCCCCCGCTCTACATTCCTTAGTTGATCTTTTGAAAGGCCAGTTCCTGAAGTTAAACTTTCTTGAACGATGGATTCTACCTTTGCATACGCGGGGTCTTCAAATTCATTGTTTGCTGGCAAAGACTCCTCGGCATGCACGTTGTTAGTTTGGGATGTATTCACTACCGTCGGTTGTGTGCTCACTGTGGACTCTGAGGTTTTCCAGGTATAGCTTGATTGATCGTTTGTGATAGGTTGGACTTCTGAAACGATTGGATCCTGTTTAGGTTCCGGGACTTTTCCATACAGTTTCGAAAGTAGCTCCTGTCGTTGCGTTTCCTTAAGCTCATGGTAATTGCCGTAAGTGCGTGACGGCGTAAACAAGGATTCAACCCATGCGCGATAGTGGGCCATGAATGAAATAAAAGTAGCTGAAAACTCTTTGATCGGGCCTGCCTCTCCATTTTCACTGATTGCCAAGTAAGCAAGCACCATAGCCAGATACTTATTGTGGAGCACGGTCGGAATGGCATCTAGCTCGTGTGATTTTCCGAGAAGACTCCATAATTTAGTAAGCCCGAAAAAATCTGATTCTTCTAGCGTGTGCGCGGTTGGTAGCAATTTCAGCTTTTCGTAGGCATCTTTGGTGCCGTCCACAATCAATTCTTTTGCAGAGGTTCGGAAGTTTTGTGAGGTTCCAAATTGCATGTCACCAACCTCATGAGTTCCCGTGGCTTCTGACCAATACAAATGCCTCTGCCCATAAAGGTCCTTGCAAGCCTCATTTGTAGCTGGATTTTGGCGAATCGTCTGCAAATCTGGAGGCACAAGGATGTATAGACGGTTTACCCTGTGTGCAGAGGTGGGAATTGAAGAGCTTTGTCCAGCCTTGCGATTTGTTTCAATATAAATGTAAAGGCCAGGGGATTTGCTCTGTTTGTTGTAATAAACTTCTATATGATTGTCTTGTGGCACTAATCTTGGGGCTAAGTACTCAAATGGATCTTTTGCGTCAGGTACGTGAGCATCAGGAATGGGGACAGTAAAGGTTTGATCCCACCTTACAAGTCCAGAGCTTGAGTTTCCCGACACAATCACTCCGGCAGTGCCACGTTGCGACAAGCGGTAAAATCGGATACCATACCGGTCACCATGTGGGCCGATGGAAAAATCGATGCTACTCGTGGAGTTTCCAGATTTGGGGTAGTTTTGATCCTCATGTTCATATATCTTAGGGTCAGGAGCTTGCAATACCTTTGCGGTCGATTTTGGGTCATACATACTTGGGCCAAAGACAAGATACTTTCCCTCTGCGATGCGATTCTTGCCATCCATCAAACTCAAGGTAAACTCATCGTTTTTGCCAAGAGGCCCTAGCAGGGGATTTGCATAGTTGTTGGTGATTTCCAGTATCCTTCCATCCTTAAATTGAATCAAATATGCGCTGAAGGCGGCTCCAAGATGCTGTTTTTCCAATCCAAATAATTCGGGAGAAAAAGTCTCAAAAGTCAACGTTTTTACGTATTCTGCATCGGATTCTATTGTTTTTTTGACAAACAGTGTTATGGGTATTGGTCCTTGTGAGGTGGCAGAGTATCTTTTTGGGATTACAAACTTTAGCGTAAGTTCGCGACTTTCATAATCTGAATCTGCGTCGATTTCGAGCTTGATGATTCGTTCCTTGGTTTTTGGATCGATTTCCTCGACGGGGTCGATCGGCCCAACATCCTTGGTAAGTTGAATAATCCGGTTGTTGTAGTTCCAATCGAATGCAGCTATCCCCGATGCACCCAATGTATTGTTTGCAAACCGCTCGCCCAAGCGATCGGCTTCTTGTTCAAGTGCATGCGATTCATTGATCACTTCATTTTTCATAAGTAGGCTACCACTCGTCACCATCCCCATCCGCTGCTGCACCACATGCGCAAATTCATGCCCGATCAAATGCTTCCCCTCCTGCGTCCCTGGCGCAAATTGCCCCGGCGCAAAATGCACCTCATTCCCCTGTGCATAAGCCTTTGCATTCAACTCGGTAGCCTGCCTAGAATCTTCAAAAATCTTCACCCCACTAAAATCCATTCCAAACGATTCCTGCAACTGATCAAACAGCGGCTCTCCCAACTGCCGTTGTATCGGCGGGGCTATGGCGGGCTTGGAAATAGGGCTTGGTGCTTGCTTGGTGAGCGGACTAGTGGCGGGGGATAGCTGTATGGGTGCCCCAATTGATTTTTCAGCCTTATTGGCTTTGACATCAGCCTTCGTTTCGGTCTTTTTTTCTACTTGCTTCATTTCGCTTCCTTTTACCGCCAAGCGTTGTTGATATAATCAAATGACCTCTCTGTTCCCGAGGCCTCAAAATATGTATTTGTAGCCCCACCGACCATGGAAGGCAGTTGCCCATTTTTGAAATATCGGTCGATGATCGCCTGCTTATCTTCTGGCAATACCTCCCTCAATTGCATATCAAGCTGGTAATAGAGCTTGTAATTGTTGTTGATGCGCTTTTCAGCGGCGAGAAGCGCTGCTAGGGAGATGTTTTCTTGGAGCACTCCATCATCGTCAATTCGAGTATAGGTTGCCCCTTCGGAATTGGTAGCATTGGAGGCTGGTTTTTCAAGTGCGATCGGCGCGGGGCCGCCTACCCGCGTGCCATAAACATAATAGTTGCCAGATCCGTCTCCTATCTTGATGGAATTTGGAATCGTTGTGGCTGTTTCAGTCCAGCGTATGGTGCGGATGGAAAGTCGGTAATCTCCTACTTTTGGGTCGGAGTGATTGGCTCCGGGATTGCCAACCCAACCCGATACGTGAGAGTTGCCGTCACGGCTAAGGAATTGATGGATGAGTTCATGGTATGCGGTGCTTGTGTTCAGGAGATGTGAAGGAAGGAATATGGAATTGTCGGCACCCAATAGGGCATGATCGTCTTCTCTCGTACCATCAAATGCATCGGTCAGATTTTCTCCAAACGTGGAGTTGTGTGCACTTTCATCAATATCCTCAACCCGGATGAAGCTATAATTGGGATGGAATTTGAAATCCTCGTTTACCGAGGCGTCTTTCGCATTCACATTGGAAGACAAGAGCTGTTTGGCTCTGGGATAGGTTACAGTTTCAGAGCTGAACTCAAATCTTAGGCGATATTGCCGGCCACCAATCGTGACGAATGTAGCAAAGGCATTCCACTTTTCTTGCCACAGTGCCACTGTCGCTTGCATGACGGTATCCGTGGTTGGCCCAAGCAGCACAACCGCATTCCCGTAAAAAATAAAATGTCTTGGAATCACAACGTCTCCACCATCGATATACGGCGATTCAGGTCCCTCTTTTTTCGTCGCAATCGGAGATTGGATAGCCGATCTACTTATCGGGGAAGGTGTCTTTTCTTTTTTGTCGAATTCAGTATCTGCAGTACCAGGGATTTTTGTGGTTTTGACCATCTTGGCGTCATAGGGACTTTGTGATTTTTCGGATCGTGGGCTGAGCATCTTAAGTCCTATTTTTATTCAAACGTTTCGTACTTCTTGTTTGAATCTATGAAAAAACCAAAGTCCAACTTAATCCGTGAATTTGCAAATGCACACCAACATTTATTTCGGGAAATATCCACGTACCCAAGCGAATGTTCATAGATGAACTATATTTGAATTCGTCCGCC
>JANMIM010000469.1:0-1558 GCA_031375795.1 Bacteroidota bacterium | reverse complement strand
CTCAACCGTGACTGTAAGCGTGCCCAATGGCGGCGAACTATTCCCCGCCACCGTGGGACCACAAGGCAGTAACTGGGTGATGAACTCCATCACCGAGACGATGAATACCGGCAACTTCTACGACATTGGTGGACCGAGCGGGAACTATGTTTTCACGGGGGGAGTGAGTACTTTTAAGACATTCTTCCCAGATGTGCCTGTAAACAAGTTGCGGGTGGCATTCAATACTTTCAGCACCTTCAATTCCAGTGATTATTTGAGGGTGTACAATGGTCCGACCGTTGGCTCACCCCTGATCGGCACCTACAGCGGCTCTTCGATTCCGCCTACCTTCACATCCACGCACAGCACGGGCGCCCTTACATTCGAATGGCGGGCTGCCTCTGGAAACGTGGCTTCTGGCTGGGATGCCATGATCACCAGCATCGGCGGTACTGCGACGCAGGCCGTGAATTGGAACATCATCGGCACTTCCAATGTCTATAACCTGGAGTATAGCACCAACAGTGGCACGAGCTGGATCAGGATCCTGACCAGATACCCATCCTCCACAGGCAATTTCTCTTGGCAGGTCCCCAACACGCTCAGTACCAATTGCCTCTTTAAGGTGATGGACTTTGCGAACAATGCGATCGTGGACCAAAGCAATGCGGTCTTCACGATCGGCGAGCCTACCCCGCTGCTCGCTGTCCCCAACGGTGGCGAGACCTGGTACTCGGGCCAAGTGCAGAACATCTTGTGGTCGGCTCCGAGCTTCATGAACACGCTCGTGAAGCTGGAATGGAGCTCCAACAACGGCGCGACCTGGAACCTCATCAATGCCAATGCCCCCAACAACGGGTCCTTTGCCTGGACGGTGCCCAGCACATTGGTGCCACTGCCGGTCTGCCTCGTGCGTGTGAGCGATGCCACGCTCACCTACAAGTTCGACGTGAGCAATGCCGTGTTCCAAATCAGGCCACCGATACTCATCGTCTCGCCCAACGGTCCCTCGGGCTCGACATGGCGTGCTTGTACCTCGTCTTCCATCTCCTGGACGGCCGGTGCATCCAGCAACTACAAGATCGAGCTCAGCACCGACAACGGCGGCAGCTGGACCATCGTGAACGGGGCGTATGTGAATGGCGCCGCCAACGTGAACTACCCCTGGTCGATCCCCAACACGCCGAGCACACAGTGTTTCGTGCGGGTGACCGACAATGCCAACCCATTGTTCACCGACGTGAGCGACAGTGCATTTACCATCAGCCCAAGCATACAAGTGACTTATCCCAACTTTGGCGCCACGATCCAGAGCGGCACAGTCACCAACATCACGTGGGTCAACTACAATGCCTCCAACTTCTACAACATCGACTATTCGACCGATGGTGGTTTGACTTGGAACAACATTGTGACCAATTTCAATACGGGAACGGCAAGCTATGCATGGACCGTGCCAGCCATCAACAGCACCAACTGCCTGGTGCGGGTGACCGACTTCACGGCCAGTTGCAAGAGCGACGTGTCTGACTATGCATTTACCGTGCAGCCAGCTGTGCCGCCGGTGACGATCACC
>JANMIM010000168.1:0-2109 GCA_031375795.1 Bacteroidota bacterium | reverse complement strand
CTGCCCCACCTGCGGGGCGGCCTACGATGCTGGCGGGCTTTGCGGCATCCTCTTTTGCCCAGAGACCAATATGCGGGCCGAATCGCCTGCCTTCAGTACGATCGGGGCCAGCAACGTCTCCTTGTCATTTGATTTCATTTCCATGGGAGACGCGTTGCTGGACAATGCCTCGGTGTGGTACAATGCCGGCGCCGGATGGGTGCTCTTGAATCCATCCATCAAGACCCTCAATTGTGTGAGTGGCCAGGGGCAATGGACGACATTCAGTGCAGCCTTGCCACCCGCCGCCTGGAACATTCCCAGCCTGCGCATCGGCATCAACTGGACCAACAACGACGATGGCGTCGGTTCCGATCCCTCGATCGCCATCAACAATGTGCTCGTCGATGGCCATGGCTCCCTGTTGCCAACCAACGTACTCTGCACGCTCATCGACACGGTCATCCTGACCCAACCGACCCAGATGCTCACCACCATCACCGGATATGACCTATCGTGCTTCGGGGCTGCAGACGGATCGGCAGTGGTCACACACACGGGAGGCACCCCAGGTTACACTGTGAACTGGAGCAACAACCTCAACACCGACTCCATTTCAGGACTCGCTGCGGGCACCTACACCGTGACCATCAGCGACGCCAATGGCTGTACCAACACACACAGCGTGACCCTCACCCAGCCAGCCCAGATCGTGACCAATACCACCACCACGCCGGTCTCCTGCAACGGTGGAACCGATGGTTGCGTCATCGTATCAGCCTCTGGCGGCCCCAGTGGCACCTTCTCCTACCTCTGGAGCAGTGGCGGCACCAACGACACCATTTGCGGATTGGCGGCCGGCACATATTACGTGACGGTCACCGACACCACGGGCGGTGGCGGCACCAACTTGGTCACGATTTACAACGAGGACTTCGATCCCGCCCCAGGCTGGACGCTCAACGTGCCTACCGGGGTCAATGGGGCCGACAATAACTTTTGGGTGATCAATGACAACGAAGGCGGCGTCTTGCCTCCTGGTTGTGGCGTGGCCACCAACGGCAACAACACCCTCCACATCACGAGCGTCTTCTGCCCGGCCTGCGGTGCGGCCTACGATGCCGGCGGACTTTGCGGCATCCTATTCTGTCCTGAAACCAACATGCGGGCCGAGTCGCCGGTGATCAATACCACGGGCTTCAACAACCTCACCCTCAATTTTGATTTCATTTCCATGGGCGACCTGCTGCTGGACAATGCCTCGGTTTGGTACAATGACGGATTGGGTTGGGCATTGCTGAATCCATCGATCAAGTCGCTCAATTGCGTCGGTGGCCAAGGTCAATGGACGGCTGCCAGCTTCCCATTGCCTGCCAGTTGCTGGAACAACCCCAACGTACAAGTGGGCATCAACTGGACCAACAACGACGATGGTGCGGGCTCTGACCCCTCGGTGGCGATCAACAATGTGACGATCACCTCCTCGGTGACCACCACGACCGGCGTAAGCTGCTCGGTGGTAGACAGCATCGTCGTCACGCAGCCCGCCCCGCTCACGGTGGCCATCACGCGCACCAATTCCTTTTGCGGCCAACCCAACGGCACCGCCACGGCCACGGCGGCAGGTGGCAATAGTGGCTACTCCTACCAATGGAGCACCGTCCCTGCACAAAACACGGCCACGGCCACCGGCCTCGCCCCCGGCCCTTACTCCGTGACCGTCACCGACGCCCTCGGTTGTACCGTCGTGGGCAACGTGACGATCTTAAGCATTCCCAGCCCGGTCCTCACCATCAACTCTGTCACCAACGTCAATTGCTCTGGCCAAAGCAACGGCGGAGCCACGGCTTCGACCACGGGCGGCACTGCTCCCGTTGTCATCAACTGGGGCACCGTCCCAGCACAGACGGGCAGCAGCGTGAACAACCTGGCGGCTGGCAGCTACTGGGTCTGGGCCTCAGACAGTGCGGGATGTACCGACTCGGTGCAGATCAACGTCACACAGCCAGCACAGCTCACCGTGAGCGTGACCACGGTCGGCGCCATTTGCAACCTCGCCAACGGCACCGCAACGGCCACACCCGCTGGCGGCACACCACCCTACAGCTATGCTTGGAGCAACGGCCAAAC
>JANMIM010000113.1:0-4456 GCA_031375795.1 Bacteroidota bacterium | reverse complement strand
CCAGCCCGTGTTGTAAAAAACGTAGTCACGCACGAGGGTGTCGCCCACGTGCGTCGTGTCGACATAGCTCAGGTCACGCCAAGTGATCTGCGGCACCCGTCGCTCCTTGTCGCGCTCCTGGGCATCCTTGTGATTTTGCTCGTCGGCGGCGCTGCTGCACCGCACAAATCCCATGAGCATGGCGATCGCCAAGGCGAGCCACCAGATACGGAGGTAGGTATTATTCATTGCCATATTCAAAAAAACTGAACGAACTGCCGCCGTATTTACGCAATTCGGTGAAATATGCCAAACCGTTGAAGGCTGCCGAGCTTGCATGCTCCAGGATGAGCAGCCCATCGCGCTCCAGCCACCCGCCTTGCATGATGCGCAGCACGAGGGCATCCTGCCCGGGCATCGCATAGGGTGGATCCATGAATATCAGGTCATAAGGCTGGGCAGGCCCGGCAAAAAAGCGCTCCACCTGCGTCTGCTGCGCCTGCGCATTGTTCGCGCCGAGGTCCTTGAAGGTCGATGAAATGTATTTCACGCATTTGGCATCGGCATCGAGCGCGAGCACGCTGCCCGCTCCCCTGCTCAGAAACTCGTAGCTCATGCTGCCCGTTCCCGCAAAACAATCCAAGACGCGCATGCCGTCAAAATCGACACGGTGGTTGAGAATGTTGAACAAGGCCTCCTTGGCCATGTCGGTCGTGGGCCTCACCGGCAATCCCTTGGGTGGCTTGATGACCCTGCCTTTGTATTTGCCCCCGATGATGCGCATTTATTGAATGGAGAATGGAAAATGGAAAATGGAAAATTGTGGCGGGCTTCGCCTGGGATGCTCATTGCCTACATCACCCAACGCATCATTACTCCCACACGATTCATTGTTCATGATCGCTTTGAATTCCCCATCACAACTACCACGAGAGGAAGGCATATTTCCAGGCGGGGAGTTTCTCACCTTTGGTTTCAAAGCGGTCGATGAATTCTTTTTTGGGGATCTCGGCGGTGGGGACGTATTTCTTGAGTTGCTTGAGCAGCTCGCTGTCCTCTTCAAAGTCTCCACTGAGCAAGATGCGGGTGCCCTCGGCGTCGAGCTTGAGGATCTCCATGACCAATTGCATGAAGTACACCATGTCGGTCACGGTCTCGAAGTCGTAGGCGTTGCACAGCTGCAACTTGGACTCCTTGAATGCCGTGATCACAAACTGCCTGTCAAACACATGCAGGAGCATGAGCTGAGGGTAAAGCTGCGAGGTCTCCAGGCCCATGGAGACCATGAGTTGGCAAAAAGGCTGGTGGGCAAGGCCATGGAAATAGTGGTCGCATTTCTGCTTGGTCTGCTGCGAGACGGTGTAGATCGCCGTCGCGCCAGAGTCCACCATTTCGGCAAATTCCAAGTGATCGGCCTCGACATTTTCCTTGATCAATGCCCCGGCGAGCTCCCGCACCTGCTGCGGCTTGAAAAAAATCGTGGGGATCAAGGAAAACTCGAGGTTGCTGTTCACAAACTCGACGCGGCTGTAATCTTCCTTCAAAAAATAATCCTGCGCACAGATCGCATCAAAGAAATCGCTGAACTCCATCGGGGATTTGGCGCGGTATTCCTTGACGGCGAGGATGCGGTTTTCCTCGTTGAGCACGGCATACAAGAGCAGTCCGGGCCGCGAAACAATGCGTAAACGGTACTGTTTCAGCTTTTCAGGCTGAAAGGAAGAGCTCTGGTGCTGATATGCGGAATAGACGTTGCTCACTCAATTCAATGGGTACGGCGTAAAAATAAAGAAAAAGATGGATTTGCAAAGATCGCCGAGATAAAATGGGTTTTATCGTCAAACTATTCATTTTGAGGGCATTAAATCTATTGTCGGCAGATCGCTTGCCGCCCAGAAGGGGCATGGAATTTGCAACGGCAGGGTCCACGACGGTGCAATTTCGAAGGCCCACATTTCGCATTGGCCGATTTTCCGTACTTTTCGGTTTAGAATGTCTGGACTTATGTGGAAGAAAGCCTCCCTCACCATTGCCCTGCTCACCTTGATGTGCCTGCTCGGTAAGGCGCAATTGAAAGAAAAAGCCTCTTTTTTTGGTGGCATGACCTATCAATTCATCGGGATCACGCCGCTGGGTTCGCCGTCTCCTAGCTATGCCAACATGTATGGCTTGGGAGCCGGCATGGACTACGTGCTGCTGCACTCCAACGATGTCCTGAGCCTGGGCATCAATCCCAATGTCAACGCCTGCCTGCAATTCAGTTCCTTTTACGGGTTGAGTTTCTTTGCAAACGCGCCGGTGTACCTGCTGGCCCGCGTGGGCTCGGGGGCCACCCCCTTCAACGAGCAGAAAGTCGGCCTCGGGGCCGGCATCGGCGGCTCCTACTCCTATTTGTACACACAGGTCACCGCCGGCGGTGGTTCGCTCCCATTTTCCTCGGCCTTCTTGAATCCCGGCGCCATCGTCGAGTTCAGCCTGCGCACACGCGGCAGCAACTACTTGTTTCGCTTCAACTGGAGCCTCCTCAAGCCCACCCGCGAAGTCGAGATTGGCGCCAACAAGTACCCCTTTCGCATGGGTGTCCTCGGTTTGGCGATTTTCTATACCTTCTAGAGAAGTGCATTGCAAATGGGTTGCGGTGGCCGTCTGAGCCGCCCCCTACTGCTATTTGCCTGCCACCCTGCCCCTCAAGATCGCCAAGTCTGCCGCTGTGAGCGTATCAAATGCCTCGTCCCAAACCGTGAAGCGCTGCGCCCTGATCGACAACCGTGCCCCGGTGCCGCTTGCCTTGTGCGCACAGTAGACCTTCACCTGCTGACCCGTACCGACCTCGGCGATCTCGATCTTGAGGTGCAGCTTGGAGATTTGCTTCAAATCCTTGATTTCGGTCGACTCGTTGCGAAAAGGTTGCAGGCTCAGCTCGGCCACATCGCCCAGCGCGCACAGGAAATGCCCAAACTCCTCCCCTCGCAGCGCCGCTAGCTTGGGCAAATACACCCGAAACTGCACATCCTTGTCTGTCCAGCGCATGTCTTGGATCTCCCCGTCACGCAGGGCAGAAAACAGGCTTGCTATGCTCAAGGGTTCCATCGGCTGGGTCATTGGGTCTTGGGGAGGCTGAGACGGGCGAAATAATAGCCTTCCTCTGCCTCGTCGATCAACTCAAATTGGTAGCCGGCCGCCTCGGCATGGGTCCGCATCCGCAGCTGATCGATGTACAGCCAGTAATAAGGCGCGCCCTTGATGCCCTTGAATTCCAATTGGTACCAGACTTCGCCCCGGTATTTGCTCTCCGCGCCCCTGAAATCCTCGTGCGACAACTCGCTCAGGGCCAGGTCGGATGAATCAAACAAGATCTGCCCGCCCGGCTTCAGGAACTGCTTGGCATGCGCCAAAAACCGATCCAAGCCCTCCAACTGACCGACAAAGCCGATGCCGTTCATCAGCAGCAGGATGGTATCCCACTGCTCGCCAGGCTTGAGCTCAAAAAAATCGCCGCAGCGGGCATCGCGCAATCCGAGGTCGTGCATCACGTCCACGGCATCCTGTGCGATCTCCAAGGCGGTGACCTCCAAGCCCATTCGCTCCAAGAAAATGCTGATGCAGCCCGCGCCTGCCCCTACATCGAGCACGGTCCCCCGCGCATGGTGGCAAGCCAATTCGTCAAAGATCCCGAAATCGTCGTAATCCCTGAAAAACAGCTCGGCGGGATAAGGCGTGATTTCCCCATCGACGGTATGCACCTTGATAAGGGTGCGCTCGCCGCTTTCATAAAACTCCTTGATGCCGAGGCCCAAGGGCAACCATGAGGAAAATGCCATGTGCAAAGCTAGCAATTCGTAGCCAAAGATTTGCCCGTGGCCTTGCGGACCACGGGCAGCTGAAACCGCTAAGATTCAGTCAGGAAATCGTTGGTCAGGGCATAGCACACCCATCAGGAAACCAAATTTCCAATCGCGTAACGCAGGAAGACGAAAAGGATACAAGGCATCTGAAAAAAAATCAGACTTTTTTCAGGCCAAATTCCCGTCAGGTTATAAGCCCTGCCCGATCGGCCATTCAAGCCAATGGACCGCGCTGCAAAATCATGTGGACCATCGTCGTGAAGTTTTCCTCGACGCCGATGAGGTCACGAAACTTGATCAAGACCAAGTAGCCGATCACCGTGATCACGATCGACATGAGAAGGCCCCATACAAAGGCCATGGCGATCTCCTTTTTGCGATCCAGAAAAAAACCGGCCATCAACAGCAGGTTGAAGGCAGCCTGGATCGAGGTCATGAGGGGAATGAGCTCGGGGCGATTCTCAACCACCGTGAAAAAGAGGCCCCAAATCGCAAAAAAGGCTAGGTTGATGGACAGGACGATGGAAAACGGTTTCATTTACAGATTGATTTCAAAGGAGAAACAAGGGAAATGGGCGAATGTTCATTGACGGGTCAGGGAATTGGGCTTGAGTGTCGGATGCAGTGCGGCA
>JANMIM010000111.1:0-1794 GCA_031375795.1 Bacteroidota bacterium | reverse complement strand
TGGTGATGTATGGCATCGGCATTGGCCACCTGCTCAGGGGCGTTTTCAGGGGCTCGGCCTTATTGGATCCCATCAAGCAGCCCTATGCCCTCATGGCGATCGAGACTGGTGTCGCGACGGTGCTCATCCTCTACGTCGGTGAGTTTTTCCCCAAGGCGTTCTTCCGACTCAAGGCCGAGCAGGTGATGTTTCAAAGCTTCACGACACGGGCCTTGCAGGTATTCATGTGGCTCTTCAAACCCATGGTATCGACGATCAATGCCTGTGCCCGCTTTTTCCTGCGCACGATTTTGCGCATCCATTACAAGGAGGAGGAGCTCGTCTTCAGCAAGGACGACCTGAGCCAATACTTGCAGCAAAACCTCAATTCCGCGCCCGACGACGAGGACCAGCCCGAGATCGATGAGGAGATGTTTACCAATGCCATGACCTTCAACGAGCGCCTCGTGCGGGAGTTCATGGTGCCGCGCACCGAGCTCAAGGCGATGAGCATCGACGCCAGCATCGACGATCTGCACGATTATTTCATCGAGCAGGGGCACTCCCGGATCTTGATCTACAAGGAAAGCCTCGACGAGGTGCTGGGTTTTGTACACCACAGTGCGCTTTTCAAGCGGCCCAAGACGATCCAAGAGGTGTTGCAACCGATCTTGATGGTGCCAGAGATGATGGCCGCCAATCTTTTGCTATCTGAGTTTTCCAAGAAGCGCAAGAGCATCGCCGTCGTGGTCGATGAGTTTGGCGGCACCGAAGGCATCGTGACGATCGAGGACTTGGTGGAGGTGGTGTTTGGTGAAATCGAGGACGAGCACGACGAGCCCGAGGAGGAAGAGCTGCTCGCCAAGCAATTGGGTCCCAATGCATGGCTGCTGAGCGCGCGCCACGAGGTGAAGGACTTGAACGAAAATTGGGGCCTCGGCTTGCCAGAAGGCGAGGGCGAATACAGTACCCTGGCGGGCATGATCATCCACCATTTGGAGGCCATCCCCAACATCGACGACACCGTGACGATCGAGCAATTTAGGATCGTGATCACCGATGCCAGCGACAGTCGGCTCAACATTGTGCGGGTCGAGCGGCTGCCCGAGTGACCTGCCGCGATTCCTTTCGCTGATATTTGGCTGGCAAGGCCCATTTTAGCCATTAGGTTTTTGGTTTTCAAAAGTTATCGGTTTAACTTGCACCCCTCTTTTAATCGACGATAGAGTACGCGTTTAATAGTATTGTAGAATTATGTCCGTTCTAAAGAAAATTCGCGAAAATGTAGGCTTGGTGATTGTGATCATCGCACTTTCCTTGTTTGCCTTCATCTTCAGTAGTGTGTACAAGCAAAATGGTCCTGGCCAAGACAACACGGTTGGCGAGGTAAATGGGAACTCCATCGACTACGCGGCGCTCAACGCCAAATATGAATTGGCCATGCGAAACAACCGCAGCGGCAACACCACCGCCGAGCAATACCAGCTCAAAGAGCAGGCATGGCAGAGCTTGGTGCGTGAGATTTATTACGCCCGCGAATGGGAAGAGGCAGGCATCGGCATCTCCAGCGAGGAGTTGAAGATGATGTTTGCTGGACAAATCTACCATCCCTATGTGATCCAATCGGGTTACTTCTCAGACAGCACGGGTCAGTACAACCCGGCCCTCGTGCAGCGTGTGTTTGAGCTTGCCGACCAGATCGACCTCAGCGATCCCAATGAGCCCGACAACCGCCGCCAGTGGAAGCAAGGCCTCATGGACTTGAAGGACATCATCAGCCTCGATCGCCGCAGCAACAAGTGGCAGGCCGCCATC
>JANMIM010000101.1:0-7299 GCA_031375795.1 Bacteroidota bacterium | reverse complement strand
GTTTGGCGACAAAGTAATGGCTTGGAATTTTGTCAACGCTTACCCAGTCAAGTGGTCTGCCTCTGGTTTAAACTCTATGGAAAACGCTGTTGTGGTGGAAAACATCGAGTTGGCCTACAGCTACTGGAAATTCGCCTAATCTAAATCCAGGTCGATGGCCATTGAGATTCGTGAGGTCGTGATCAAAGCCACCGTTACAAAATCGTCTGTAACGGGTGTTCAGGATATTGTGACCAAACAAGATTTGCAGAAAATGCATGATAAGCTGATGGACAAGATGACGAGAAAGGTAAAGGACCTGATCGTCGAGGAAAGGTCGTCCCGTTAGAAATTGCCAAAAAATACTAATCGAGAGAGGTTCTTATGGAAAAATTTAAGATACACGGATTGTCTAGCATCGACGCTGCTCCTCCAAAAGGAGGGGGCTTCACATTGCAGCTAAATCCAGAGTCCATAAAGCGCAACCGAGCAATCACGATCGAAACAGCGCCAGCCGGTGATACCAGCACCCAAGTCAATCAATACAAATCCTACGGTGATGAAACCATGGATTTGGATTTTTTTGTTGATGCAACAGGGGCCATTCCCGGAAGCCCCGCATTTGTCGATAACCTCATCGATTTGTTGGCGGCTGAGATTTACGATTTTGCTGGCGAGATACACAAGCCCAAATACCTGTTTGTGGAGTATGGCACCTTTTCTTTCAGGTGCATGCTGACCGCATTCAATGTCGAGTACACCTTGTTTGATCAAAACGGCATGGGCATCCGTGCAAAGGTACACTTGGCCCTCAAAAGCGTAAAATCTACGACTGAAAAGAAGTCGTCGCCCGATATGTCTCACGCCTTCACCATCCGGGAAGGCGATTCCTTGCCCTTGCTTTGTAAGCAAGTATATGGCAAGATGGACTACTACCTGCAAGTCGCCGAGCACAATGGCCTCACCAACTTCAGGGAATTGGAAATCGGTTCGGTTCTTGAGTTTCCACCGTTGCAACGATAAGGAGGAAAGATCATGGCCGATAGCCCACTTAAGCAAGAAGTAGATCTTATTTCCTATAGTATCATGGTCAATGGAAGTGAGATTCCAGGGACCATGATGGTAACCGAAATTGAGGTCAAAAAAGAGGTCAACAAAATTCCGACTGCGCAGGTGACCATCATCGATGGTAACTGGGCAGAGATGGATTTTAGCGCAGCCGCCAACGATTTATTCAAGCCAGGTAGCGAAATCAAGATTACGCTTGGTTACAAGCAAAAAGAGGAGCCTACCTTCTCTGGCCTCGTGGTCGGCCTGGGTATCCGCGTACCTGAGGATGGCGTCCCGGTACTCACGGTAAAGTGCGTCGACAAGGCCGCAAAAATGACCGTCGACCGCAAGAATGCATATTTTGTAGACCAAAAGGATTCAGACCTGATGAGCAAGCTCATCGGGGATCATGGATTGACGGCCGATGTCGCCGCTACAACCATACAGCATGAGCGCGTCATCCAGTTTCAAGCCTCCGATTGGGATACCGTCTTGACCAGGGCTGACCTGAACGGGATGATCGTCGTGGTCGACGATGGCAAGGTCTCCGTGAAGAAGCCTGAAACAAAAAAGGAAACGATTGCGCTCACCATGGGCAGTGACATCTCCAGGCTCGATTTGGAGGTGGATGCACGTTTTCAATTGCCGAGCGTTTCGACCGAAGGTTGGGATTATTCCGCCAATAAGGTCACACACAGTGATAGCTCCGAGCCAAGCGTGCCAGCGATCGGCAACCTCAAGGGGACCGAAATGGCTGGTGTCTTGGGTGCTTCAGATTACCGTCTACATTCAGCGGGCCCTATCTCCTCAGGGGAACTCAAAGATTGGGCAAATGCAAAGCTGATGCGTTCTCGGTATTCCATGATGAGGGGCAAGATCGCGTTTATGGGGCATGCTGCTCCTAAGCCCGATACCACCATCGACCTTTCGGGATTGGGAAAGCGGTTTACCGGGACTGCTTATGTTTCCTCGGTCTTGCACCGCGTCAAGGACATGAATTGGGAGACAGAGGTCACCATTGGCCTGCCGTCCCAAATGTATGCCGAGATTCAACGGGACATTGAATATCCTACCGCGTCGGGCATGCTGCCGGCGGTCAATGGCTTTCAAATCGGCATCGTCAAGCAGATCGACTCCGACCCGCTCAACGAGACCCGCATTTTGGTCGATATTCCCATGATCAAGGAAAGTGGTGACGCTGTCTGGGCGCGACAGACGACCTACTATGCGAGCAACGGGTTCGGCAACTTTTTTATGCCGGAAATCGGCGATGAAGTATTGCTGGGATTTGTAAATGGCGACCCACGGTTTCCGATCATCGTCGGCAGCGTGTACAGCCAGAAAAATCCGCCTGCATATACTCCCGATGCCCCCAACACCTACAAGGCCATCGTCACGAAAACGAAGATGAAAAACGAGTTTGAGGACGTGGAGAGTATCATCACCATCTCGACCCCTGCAGGCAACCAAATCGTGATCAGCGACAAGGATAAGTCGATCACGATCCTGGATGAAACGGGTAACAAATTGGTGATGGATCCAGCGGGTGTGAATTGGCACACCCCAAAGGACTTTGTCGTGACCGCAGACGGTTTGGTGAGCATCAAGGCGACCAAGACCATCAGTCTCGAAGCCACCCAAGATTTCTCGATCAAAGGCATGAACGTCAAGAGCGAGGCTCAGGTGGGCAACACGATGAAGGGCTCGGCCTCTGCAGAAGTTTCTGCCTCAGGCTCTACCACCATCAAGGGCGGTGTGGTGCAAATCAACTAATCGCTTAGATCTATTATAGGGTTCTTATGGCCGACAACAGTTCCTTTTTAGGACGAGGATGGAGCTTCCCGCCAAGATTTGACGGGAAGCTCGGTCAATTGGAGATGGTTGAATTGGAGGAAGACGTCAGGGAGAGCCTGTTTGTCCTGTTTTCCACCAAACCTGGGGAACGGCCCACCAATCCAGAGTTTGGCTGCCGTGTGCACGACCTCGTTTGGCGGCCACTGAACCCTGCGACGATCTTCTTGATCCAGGAGGCGATTGAGCATGCCGTTGCCAGATATGAGCCGAGAATAGATATCCAAGATATTCACGTAGATACGGATGAAAAAGAAGGAACAATCTTTATTCATTTGGATTATACAGTTACAAAAGTTAATGTTAGGACAAATATCGTGTACCCCTACTACAAGATCGAGGGCACTGATATCGTAGCCGTTTGATCATTGGCATTTGCTTAACTTTTTGTGGTCTAATTTATGGGCGTATCTAGGCAAAACAGCATCCCAAAACGCAAGGGAACCTCGCAGCATTCCCGTCTATCGGAAAAGCTGCTTCCGCAATGGTTCAGCGTAGACGAGCGCACGCCAGCAGATTTCCTGGCCTTTTCGGCTGCCTATGCTGACGAAATCGCCTTCTTCGACCCAGTTGAGGAGGCTAAGGGCAATCTCCATTCCTGGCAAAAATTCTTCACCAAGGACATCACCGTGGTTTTGTCGGCCATCACGAGCATCGACATCGATCGCATCGACGCGACGTTTGATCACCATGTGCAGTCCATTGAATCCAACTTTGATCCCCTGCAGAAGCGTGTACTGTTTGAGGATGCTTTCCAGTTTCTCGTGGACCTCGCCGGAAAGCTTCCTGCTTGGTTGCGCCTGGTAGTCAAGATGCATGCAGCTCGCGAAACACTGGAATATGAGGTCGAAAAGGAACTATGGAAGGTCATCGAGCAAAATGAACATGCTGCCCTCCATCACCTCAACGAGGTCGTACGCCAAGCCACTGGCAAAGGGCTTTTGTACACATTCCAAGACCTCCCTTTTGTAGATTATCTGCCGCTCGAAGGCGAAGCTGAAGTCGAGGAGGCTGACGTCGAGATCTTCAAGGGGCAGGATACCGTCGCACAGATCGATTTTGCAATGGTGGAGCTGCGCTCCATCTACCAAGTCATCCTCAACTGCCTATCCTATTCCAAGGTTCATTTCAAGAAATACTACGAGCGGTCGATCACTGAAAAGAATGACCACCATCCCGACATGGCATTGTTCATGGGGTTCTTGGACATCTTCAAGCATGCGCAAAATGACTTGAATGCGGTCACCCTCAGGCATTTGGAATATTATTACAACCGCATTCTGGACCAGCAGTACCGACCCGCGATCAGCGATGCGGTGCACGTCTGTTTCGAGCTCGTGAATACAGCATTGTCCTGCCGCATTTCGGCGGGAACCCTTTTGTTTGGAGGTCGTGAGAACGACGGCACCGAAATCCTCTACCGTACCGTCGAGGAGGCCGAAATCAACCAAGCGCAAATTTCGACCCTGAAATCAGTCTTCGTTTCGCGGGTTTTGGAAGGCCAGACATGGACCTACAAATTGGTCACCGGCATGTATGGCGCACCCTACGCCAACTCGCTCGACGGGCGCGGCATGCCCGTTGACGGGCCGGTGCGCGACTGGGCATTGTTTGGTGAGGAGCAGTACAAGGCCGGTCGCAGCACGATGGTGCCTGCAGACATCGGCTTTGCGATTTCCTCACCCATGTTCATGATGGCAGAGGGAACGCGCAAGGTCAAGATTCACCTGACTTTCTCAGAATCAGAGGATTCCGCTGGCACCTACCGCAAATTGATCGAGGACTTGTCGCAAGGAGCCGATGAGGAAAGCCTGAAATTTGCATTGTTGGAAGTATTTGGCAGGGGCAAGAATTGTGCATTCAACGTGCTCTTGAGCGGTGCCAATGGCTGGATCGACATCGCAGATGAGGCCTCCAACGAACTCTACATCGAGTCACGGCCATGGAGCTGGAACCGCATCACCATCGCCTTCACTGTGCCCGCGTCGTGTCCGCCCATCGTGCCGATCGATCCCGCCAAGATGAATCCCGAAGGCTTCTCGACCAAGTTTCCCGTCGTGAAATTTGGCCTCAATTCTCGCAAGACACCTTTTGCCTATACATTTTTGGAGACCCTGCGCTTTGACGCCATCGACATCGAAGTCGAAGTCGACAAAGTGAAGTCCATCACCGCCTTCAATGATTTGGGCAGGCTGGATGCTTCCCAGCCGTTCCAGGCATTTGGCCCGATTCCCAGCAAGGGTTCCTACCTCTTGCTTGGGGCAGCCGAGATCTTCAGGAAAAAGGTCACCAACCTCAAGATCTACATCGATTGGCAAAACCTGCCCCAGCGAGGATTTGCACACTACTACAATGAATATTTCGACGGGGAGGTGCAGCTGACCGAGGACAAATACAAGGTCAATCTCACCGCACTCTCAGGATACGAGTTCAAGCCAGGGGAAAAAGACGACCCCTTGCCCTACAAGTTGTTTCCGACCGAGGTCGGCAAGACCCAGGTCGTGATCGGAGTGGAAGACACCAACCGTCTGCAGATCAGGCCCAACCCCGACATGCGCGAAGTCGATTTTTACGACAACAGCACGCCGATCGGCTTTTTGAAACTTGAATTGAAGGAGCCAAGGGAAGCGTTTGGGCACCAGTTGTTTCAAGAGCGGATGTCGCACATCGCCATCCACAACTCCAACCCCGACGAACCCAACAAAATCAACTACCCCAATGCACCCTTCAGCCCGGTGGTGAAGTCGGTGCACATGAGCTACCGCGCGGTCGACAAGATCATGCCCGAGCAGTTTGATCCCACGAGCCGCAACTCGGTCTATCATATCCATCCCTTTGGTTCATCGCCCGTGTTTACAAATGGGCAGTTGATCATGAAACAGGCCGCGCTGATCCCCGAATACCGCGAGGATGGCTACCTGTACATCGGCCTCAAAGGCTTGAGGCCGCCACAAGAAATCTCATTGATCTTCCAATTGGCAGCCGGCAAGACCACCTTTACCGCCCAATTGCCAGACATCGAGTGGAGCTACCTCAGCAACAATGAGTGGGAGCCCCTGCGCACCATCGACGTGCTGAGCGACTCCACCGAGCGGTTTACCCGCACGGGGATCATCAGGATGCGCCTCCCTACCAACATCACCGACCGCAACGGCGTGTTGCCGGGCGAATACCACTGGCTTAGGGTCACCATCAAGGGAGACACTGAAAACTTGAGCCGTGCATTGGAGATCAGGACACAAGCCGTGCTCGCCGAGTGGGTGGACAATGGCAAGAGCGAGCGCCTCAGGGAGCCGCTCAAGGCTGGATCCATCAGGAGCATGGTCAACAAGAAACCCGAAATCAGGGGCGTCTCCCAGCCCTATGCCTCCTTTCACGCCAGGGCCGCTGAGGTGAGAGACGAGTACTTCCAGCGCGTGAGCGAACGCCTGCGTCACAAAAACAGGGCGATTTCCCATTGGGATTTTGAACGGATCGTGCTGGATCGTTTCCACACGATCAATCAAGTCAAGTGTCTCAGCCATATCTCTGACCCCGATTTCATCGAGCCGGGCGGCTTGAGAGTAGTCGTCGTACCATCCAGCAACCAGTCCACCGACGAGCTCACGCCCAAGGTGAACCACGGTACGTTGTTGTCGATCCAGAATTACCTGCAAGGAAACAGCTCGCCATTTGTGGATGTCAAGGTCAGCAATCCCTCCTATGAATATGTCAGGGTCAATTGCCGCGTCAAATTTGCCAACAACAAAAACAACGGTGATTCGCTGGAGAAACTGAGGAAAGACATTCGCCTGTTTATCTGCCCTTGGGAAACCGAGGAGAACGGCGACGTCGAAATCGGGGGCAGCATCAAGGTCGAAGACCTGTACCGATTCATCAAATCGTTGAGCTACGTCGATTTCGTGACCAAGTTTGCGGTCTTGCATTTCTATGTCGAGGATGAAACCACCGGGATCTACCAACTCCTCAGCACGGCCGACCCACGGCTTGCAGAGGCGGAGCGCAGCCACATCAGGGCCCGCAAACCTTGGTCGGTATTGATTCCCGACACCGACCATGAGATCGAGTTCACCGAACGTGAAATCGAAGTTGCTCCTGATTTTTCATTGGAACCGGTGGACTTTCAAGGGAGATTTCAAATTTCTCCCCACTTGATCAAGATTCTACCAAAGAAAGTTTTGGCAATCGAGAATCCCAATATCCGTTATGATCAAGAAGATCAGATGCGTATATTTGTTGACCTACCTGACTAGAAAATTATATGGAAGGCAGAGCACAGCTCAAGAAAAAATTCGAAGCTGCCAACATCGGGTATGAGTCATACCGGGCACTCATCGATTCCACGATCAACAAGAAGGACGATGGTATCGATATCGATGAGCGTGATGGCTTGCGGTTGGCGCCGGGCAGCGATGCCGG
>JANMIM010000090.1:0-1417 GCA_031375795.1 Bacteroidota bacterium | reverse complement strand
TTGAGTGTGTAACAATCTGGGGGAGCCCGCCCCGTCCCAATGACGGGACAGGGCATCGACCATTTGCCTCCGGCGTAAGCAGTAGAAATCGCCGATTTTGAGCGTTTTAGGCCAGAGGCAAATGGTCATTCGTCCGTCGGCAAGATGCCTCGGACTCAGCGATTTTTGTTGGACTCCCCTCATTTGTTACACACTCAAATCGTTTTTTGCAGTTCGAATTTGCAACTAGCACATTATCGATTGAATATCAATTACTTTAACATCAGACCTCCTGACATCACGCAAACTGATTGGCAGGATTTCGGGATTAAGCAGGCCGTTTACGGCAATTGGCAAGCTGTCATGCAGGCCATTCAAAATGAATTTCATGGCTATCGCGCCCCTGCGGGACTTTGGTTTTTGGGTGCATCGTAGCGTAGGGCCTTGCCCTACGCTGACTTATCGCGCCCCTGCGGGGCTATTGGCGATCCCAACAGCCCCGCAGGGGCGCAATAGGTCAGCGATGGGCAAAGCCCATCGTCTGCAGCATACAAACCATCATAGTCCCGCAGGGGCTCGATCAAGCGTTCATATTGGACGTTCGATTTTCAGAAACCTATCATGGAACTTATTTCGCGGAATTACAAAATGGCAGCTGTGCATTGGAAATTCGTAGTCATTTCAGTTTGCGTGAGCCTTGAAAATTCGCCTAAATTCAGCGGCATGTCAGGAGTTCTGAACCTTGTCGAAACACTAGCCATGCGTTCAAAGATCCTCATTCCAAATCCCGCCAACAAACACGCAAAAGGCCGCCCAATTGCTTGGGCGGCCCTTGCCATGTTCAAATCATTCGCTGGATTATTGCTTCACAATCCGCTGCTCGATGCGCTGGTCACCGTTCTCGACGGTCACGATGTACATGCCGGCAGCAAACTGGGACAAGTCCAGTTTCAATGCTCCTTCACCCAAGGCGATGGTCACTTGGTTCACCAAGTACACTTTGCCGTAGATGTCGGTCACTTTCACGTTGTAGGAGCCCTCGTCTCCGCAGTTGCGGCACGTGATCTCCAGGTTCAGGTCACCATTCGTCGGATTGGGGAATGCCCTCATCTCCACGATGGGTTGCTCTTCAGCACCTTGGCCCGCTGTGGCATCGGTCTTGGAATTGCTTCCATGGCCGCCATTGGTCTGGCACACAGATGGGTAGTTGCAGTTGAAGTTGCTGTTGCATGAGCCCAAGGTTGCACCTTGGCTGAGCAAGGCAGCGACTTGCGAGACGGGTACGCAGCGGGTCTCGGTGCGGCAGTTGCGGCCTGGCGTGACCACGCTGCGGCTGGGTCGCCGAAGCGCAACAGCAGCATGAACCCAGTGCGCTTCGGCGAGCGGCCTGAAACCGTCCTGGTCACCGGCGCCACGGGCTTCATCGGCCAGCAACTGG
>JANMIM010000458.1:0-2665 GCA_031375795.1 Bacteroidota bacterium | reverse complement strand
AGCTTCCCGATGATGGCCAACCGCCGACTCGTCGTGCTCAAGGAGGCGCAAGCCCTTGGCAAAAACGAGTGGGATGCCTTGCAACCCTATTTTGACAATCCCGTCAAGAGCACGGTCTTTGTGATGACCTTCAAGGGCAAGGAGCTCGACGGCCGCAGCAAACTCTACAAATCCATCGAGAAAAACGGGATCGTGTTTAAGAGCAAGGCGCTCTACGACAACCAGATACCTGCTTGGATCCAAGATTATTGCACCAAAAAGGGCTACCAATTGGCACCCGAGGCACAGCGCATCTTGGGAACCTACCTGGGGACCAACCTGGCCCTGATCGAGAGCGAGTTGGAGAAGATCTTCCTCTACATGGCCAGCGACGCCAGCAAGATGGTGTCGGCGGCGATCGTGTTTGAGATGATCAATGTCGACAAGGATTTTAATGTCTTTGAATTGATGAATAGCCTCGGGTCGCGCGACCACGGCAAGAGCCACTGGATCATCACGCACATGATGCGCAACGCCAAGGACAATCCGCCAGTACTCATCGTCTATCAGCTGTTTCAATTTTACTCAAAGCTGCTGAGGCTGCAATCGCGCCGCCTGAGCAAGCCCGCCGAGATCGCCGCAGAGCTCAAGATCCATGAGTTCATCGCGCGGCAATATGTGGATGCCCTGCGCAACTACAACAGCCGGGAGCTTACCCGCAACCTCACCTATGTCCTGGAAGCCGACCTGTTTCTCAAGGGCGTGCAAAGCACCCATATGAGCGATGAGCACGTGATGAAAACACTTACCTACAAATTGTTGAACTAACCGTCTTTTTGGACGAAATTTGAATGCAAGAACTTATTGAATATCAGATTATTGGTCGAATGAAAATCATCAGGAATTCCATTGTTGCCTTGCTTGTGATGCTGTTGGCTTTCTTGGCGCTGCCCGCCCAGAACAGCATCATCAGGGGCACGATCGTTGATGAAAAAGGAGAGCCAGTGATCGGAGCCAATGTGGTGATCGCGGAGCAGGGTACGGGGGCCGCCACCAACGTGGACGGCATCTTCTCGATTGCCAAGCTACCCGAGGGTGAGTTTACCTTGCGGGTCACATACATCGGCATGGACACGATCGTGATGCGGGCCAAGGTCGGCAAAAACACCACCGCCAGCGTGGCCATCAAGATGCGCGAAGCCTCCACTGAGATGGACGTGGTCGAGATCCTGGACCAGAAGTTTGGCAAGATCCAGAAGCGGGAGCTCGAGGTCGGGGTCACCCACATCACCTCCAAGCAGATCAACCTGATGCCCTCGCTGGGCACACCCGACCTTGCACAATACCTGCAGGTGCTGCCGGGAGTCGTGAATACCGGTGACCAAGGCGGCCAATTGTACATCAGGGGCGGTACGCCCATCATGAACATGACGCTGCTCGACGGCATGATCGTCTACTCGCCGTTTCACAGCTTGGGCCTGTTCTCGACCTTTGATCCCGACTACATCAAGTCGGTAGACGTGTACTCTGCGGCATTCCCTGCCATGTATGGCGGTCGCGTGTCGTCGATCATGGACATTCGCACCAAGATGCCCGAGCTGCGGCGCATCAGCGGCAAGGTCAACATCAACCCGATCACGACAGGCTTGCTGATCGAGGGTCCCTTTACCCGCAAGAACGCCGACAAGCCCGGCGGAAACAGCTTCTTGCTATCCGCCCGCCATTCCTACCTCGACCGCAGCAGCCAAGTCGTCTACCCTTGGGTCAACAATGAGCGGAGCGACAGCGTGAGCGGGCTCCCTTATTCATTCACCGACCTCTATGGTAAAATCTCGTTTTCCGACGGATTGAACACCGTGGACTTGTTTGGCTTCTACAACGGCGACGACGTGAAGTTTGAATTCCCCGCCAACATCGGTTGGGACCAATTTGGCACCGGGGCACGCTTTCGCTTGCTGCCACCCCAGAGCAATGTGATCTTCACGGGCAATTTTGCCTATTCCAATTTCAAATCGGGCTTGAATGCGACGACCGAGAGCTTTCCGAGGTCCAGCTCCATCAGTGGGTTCAACGGAGGCTTGAGATTCACCTACCTCCTCAACTCGATCAATGAGCTCAACTTTGGCCTCACGTTCCTCGGATTTCACACCGATTATCGGTTCACGAACTCATTTGGATTGCTCACGGCCATCGATTTCAACAATACCGAGGCAGCGGCCGATGTGAGCTACAAGAAGGTCTTTCGCAAGATCTACAGCGGCCGCAACGACTCGATCAAGGATTTGGTTGTCTTGGAACCTGGCATTCGCCTCCATTATTACAACGACCACGGCAGGATGTCGCCCGAGCCCAGGCTGCGCGCCAAGTTCAACTTCAACAGGTTTAGCGTCACCGCAGGCACTGGTCTTTATTCGCAGAACCTCATCTCTGCCAACAGCGACCGCGATGTGGTCAACATTTTTAATGGCTTCTTGGCAGCACCTGAATATGTGCCCAATGCGATCAAGACCCACACATTGCAGACGGCCGCCCACGTCCTCTTGGGGGTCGAGATCGAATTGTTCCGAAACTTCTCGACACGCGTGGAGGGCTGGTACAAGAACTTTACGCAGCTCACCAACACCAACCGCGACAAGGTGTTCCCGTCGGATCCTGACTTCATTTTTGAAAAGGGCAAGGCCAAGGG
>JANMIM010000056.1:0-3729 GCA_031375795.1 Bacteroidota bacterium | reverse complement strand
CTGGGACGCATGCGGGTCGATGAGCGTATTGGCGCGGTAACTCGTGCGCTGAAACTCCCGTTGCTGATGCACCCAGTTGGATGCCGGCAGGTGCTGATTGAGGTAATGCTTGTCTCCCCAGTGGTTGTAAACCATGTCCATGATCATCTTGAGCCCCATCGAATGGCAACGCTCCACCAATCTACGGTACTGCTCGTTGTCTCCCAGGCGAGGGTCGATGCGGTAGTGGTCTGTGATGGCATAGCCATGGTAAGACTCCTTGGGTTCATTGTTTTCCTGCACCGGATTGAGCCAGAGCGACGTCACCTCCAGGTCTTTGATGTAATCCAGGTGATCGGAGATTCCCTTGAGATCGCCTCCGTGACGCAGCAAGATCGAGTCACGACCGACTCCGCGCTCATTGAAGCCCTTGAGGTCGTCATTTTTGGGGTCGCCATTGGCGAAACGGTCGGGCATGATCAAGTAGATCACGTCGCTGCCATCAATCCCACGCTGCCGACTGGCATTGGCAGACCTTGTACGCAGTTCGTAGGGCACATATTCCTGATTTTTGCCCTCCGTGAGCAAGATGTTGAATTTGCCTGGGGCCGCATTTGTCAATTTCAAGTGCAGAAACAGGTACCGCTCCTCATCTAATTTTTCGGTGGAGATCAATTGGATGCCGGGATAATCGATGCTCACTTCCTTGCGCGACAGGTCGTTCCCGACAATGATCAGGTCCAACTTGTCATTTTGCATGCCTGCCCACCAAAATGGCGGGTCCACCCGGTACAAACCGAGTTTGGGCGTCTGCCCCATCGCAAATGATCCAGCAATGAGTACCGCAATGATCATGAACCTCATGAGTGCATTTGCAGGCTGCGACGCCATTTTCCTTGAACCTTCAAATTTCGTCTTCATCATTTCTATTAAATGTTCGGTATCACAGTCGGTTGAATTCAAAAAAGGTACGTGCTACGATCTTCATTTTGCCATTGGGAAATTCCTCCCATTCTAGCAGTTTTTCTGGCCATCCGGCGTCACTGTATCTCAATTCCCTGTGGACGGTCCACGTCGTCCTATGCTCTTCCCAAGCTGCCAGATAACCCTCGGCCGTATAGTGAAAATCGATCTTGCGCTCCCTCAAGTCGGAATTGGGATCGTGGTACACAAGTTTGACCGGGTGCCCAAGTGAATCGTAAGTTTTGGTCCAAACGCCCAGCAATATGCCCTTGGAAGTGATTTCCATCTCAAGGTCAGCCCGCTCCCGCTCGCCGCGATGGCAAAATATGGTCACTGGCGTGGACTGGTCCATGCTTGCGTCTTTCAACATCTGGTACTTGATGCGATTGGCGGTGCTGGACATATTGGATTGGGAAATGGTGGGCTTCGCGAAATATACATGCAGGTACCAAAGCACCCTCATCTTCAGAACTGCCTCAAGACTCGGCTCACGATAGACAAAAGTCGATGAGCTAGCATCAAATTCAAGCTTGACGGGCAACTCCTTTTCATCAAATAGCCATTTACCATGGTTAACGGCATTGCCTCCATTGATGGACACCAGCGCTGTAATGCCAGGGTAGCCGGGGTGCCAACTTTTCTCAAAACTTGTACTGAACGTACTGTATGCGGCCGGCCCGCCATTGAAGGAAATCCCCATGTCCTTTGAAATGACTTTCTTAAGAAATCGCTCCTTTGGGTCAATAAAATAATCCGCCATGAACGATCGCTCCCCACTTTCTGGCCCCAATTCAAGGTTTTTGCGTTCGGTCGCAAGCGATTCAGGCAATACAAAACGCTCGATGCCCACATTCGAGATCCCCGCGTCGGCCAACACGTCCATGGAAAAAGGAAGCGAATCCGTCCACGCGTAGTTCCACAAAGTCTCAAACCTCGATGGTACGATCACGGGGCCACTCGGCGGGCTGGTACGTTTGGGCGGCAAAGATCCCGACGATGTGCGATTGTCGTCCAGCTTGTTGATATACCCGACATACACCCCTATCAAGGAAACCAGGCCGCCACCGATCCCCCATACCAAATGAAACCATGAAGAGTTGTGCTCGCTCATTGACTCAGCCTATGCTTATCTCCCGCCATTCCTCAAAGATAATGCCATTGCAGGAAAACTCGCCGGCATGGCTAGCGAACAATCAATTTGCGACACAGGGTGCCACGATCGGTCCCCAAGGTGATGAGGTAGGTGCCGCTCGCAAACGATCCCAAGCTGAGTTGCAATTTTTGTACACCTGTTTCCCAATCCAACCGAGCGACGACTTGCCCGATGGAATTGATGATCCTCAACTCATTGATTTTTAGCTCATTTCCATCGATCAACTCCAGCGTGACTTGATCGGTCGCGGGATTCGGGAACAGGAACAAGTCGGGATGCCTCACGCCGTCAATGGATACATAGCGAACCTCTGAATAGGAAATCGCCCCATTGACATCGATGATCTTGAGCCGGTAATAATAGCTGCTGACACCGGGTTCCAATTCGGTATCCAGTCCAAGGATGGGGTTACCGATTGGCTATTGCCGACGGCCGGCCGACTGCCAATCTCCTTGAAATCAAACCGATCTGTGCTGCGCTCGATCACATACCGATCGCAATTGATTTCATAGGCGGTTTTCCAATCCAACCGCACCTTGTCGGTTTCCAAACGGGCATCAAAGTTCAGCAAATCGACCGGCAACGGCATGTTTCCATCGATGCTGGCCAGCGTGAAGTCGCTGAAAGTCGTGAACGGAAAGGAGGTGATGAAGCCCGTATTGTTGGCTGAGCCGCCTGGGCCCAGCGGCGTGATGTTCTGCCATTGGCCGATGCCATTGTCCTTGACGATGCGCAATGCAGGGGCATTGGTCACGCCATCGACCCGCTGGATCACATCATAGGAAAGCGTGACTTGTGCGGATTGCACATTGGCGCCTGCTCCCTTGCTCACATTCCAATACCGCTGCTGCGAGATCCATGCGATCACCTCGGGCACGGGCAACGGCCACAGATAGGTCGTGCTGCGGTCATCCAAGAACATTTCTGCCGTGTAGGTCGTGCGCGTGGTCACGTCATGGTCGACCGTGAGCACGATCGGGCGGGCATCGCCGATGGCCGTGGCACCCACGGTCTTGGTCTTGCCGATCGGAAATCCTCGGTTGACTGAGACCGATTGCTCGACCTCATACCGCATCGGGCCATCGACGAAGCTCGATCCTGCCGTGGTGATGTTGCTGTGTACGAATGTACCGGTCGTGGTGGCAGTGTCCCTGAGGGTGAAATCGTGGATGGTATTGTTCACGCGGTGGCGGGTGATCAAGTCCCCGTTGCGCATCGTGAGGTTCCCAGTGACGAAATAGGCGATGTTGCCGCCGCCAAATGACTGAAACCAAACATCTGCACTGCTGTTGAAGTCGCCCAGCAGGCTGAGGTTGTCGACTTCAAAGTTGTAAAACGACGTCGTGGCGCCCGTGGTCTCGGTGACATTGCCCATGAGCCACTGTCGATAGCGGCCGGCCATCACGACATCGATGCGTCCGGTACCGACGCGACCCACAAATTCATCGTAGTTTTCAAAGTTGCGTTGCACCAGCAACCGCACCACACTGCCGGGTACGGGTTGGAGTTTGCTGGAATTTCGCCCGATGAGCAGGCCTGCCACGCGCCACGTGCCGCCGCCAGAGAAGAAATAATCATTGTGTTGGGACCAGTCTCCCCGCGTGCCCAAGTCCGCGAAGCCCGCCGCGCCAGTG
>JANMIM010000040.1:0-1551 GCA_031375795.1 Bacteroidota bacterium | reverse complement strand
AGATTTTGCTTTGAACAAATAAACCTTCCTTTTCCGACGAAAATTTGCTTGTATCAATTCAATCCCTCAATTTTGGATTGGAATTAATGTCATCTGAAAAATGAAAAAGCTCACCCGCGCAGAGGAGGAAATGATGTTGGTGCTATGGAAGCTCAACAAGGCCTTTTTGAAGGATGTGATCGCTGCCTACCCCGAGCCGAGGCCCAATCAGAGCACGGTTTCGACGATCTTGCGCACGTTGGAGAAGAAGGGGTTTGCCCGGCACACGGCCTACAGCAAGACCTTTGAGTATTACCCCACGGTTTCCAAGCGCGCCTATCGGGGCGTATTTTTCAAGGAGTTCATGGAAAAATACTTTGAAGGCTCCTACGAAGAGCTCGTGACCTTCCTTTCGTCAGAAATGGCATTGCAACTCCGTGTGCCTGAGCCTGTTGTGCAAGAAAAGGCAAAAATTGAAAAAGCACCTGAGCAAGTCCCAGATTTGAATCAGCTGAGCTTGTTTTGAGCCACAGCCTACCGTTCGTAGAAATTGACGTGGCTCAGACCGATCAACTCCGATCCACGGGCGCCCATCGGCTTGTAGTACACGAGGATCGTGTAATAATTTTCGGTCTCGGCATGTGAGCCTTCAAATTTTGACTCGTCCATCTTGCCCGAGCTCATGTCTTTGGAAACGTAGGCATAGTCATAGACGCCCTGCTTCAGCAACATCTCGCATTCATACCGCGCCGCCGCTGGATTGTAGGAGAGTTGATTCTCAGGTTCCAACCGCCAATCGTTGAATTTGCCGATCACATAGGGCTCGGCATTCTTGATCGGCTCGCCCCACTTCAAGCCAAAGCGCACCAAGACATAGTCGGATTCAAAGCTTGCATTTGGATACTCCTGTACCTCAATCACATAGTTGCCATTCAGGTCTTGTTTGCTGTAGTACAGGTTGCGCAGCCTAGGCTCGTCGGCGTAGAGTTCGTAGCGGATGATCGTGTCGTCGTTGACGATGCTTTTGATCATCTGTGTCTTGAACCGCGAGGATCGGATGTCGAGCATGCGGTACTCGTTGCCGCCCTCAAAGTTGTTTGCTGCATCAAACTGGTACTCAAGCTTCTCGGGCGTCATGAACATGGGCTGCAATCCGCCGACAGCATTGTCCCACCTGAAATTTTGCAAGATGTAGACATGCAAGTCGTTTCTAGGGTCAAAGATGCCCGGGAAAGGCTTCGCAATGTTGATGTTAAAATCCACACGCTGGATCTTGCGGCGGTCGCTTGCCATCCTGCTCTGCCCGATGAGTGGCTCGACATCCACACGCTGGTCTGTGACGACAAGCCGCCGCGTGAGGATCAAATCGGCCTCGTTGCCACTGCGGTAGACGCGCAGCAGGTAGTTGCCCGATTTCTTGAATGCGTTTCCCTCAGCCGGGAATTGGTAGGTGTAGTGGATGTAGGGAATGAGTGTGTTTTGGCTACTGGCATTGAGATAAATGCGGTCTGTGCTGAATCCCTCGATGAATTCCAGCGGCAGCAGTCCGCTGGGGGTCCAGTCGTGGTCGCA
>JANMIM010000029.1:0-4762 GCA_031375795.1 Bacteroidota bacterium | reverse complement strand
ATCTGATTCGTGCGACCGGTCTGCGGGATGGCTCGTACCAGTGTTGTTCCGTCGTCCCGTCGCTGAACAACTTCGAAGGCTGTGCTGGCATCATCGCCTTTGATGCCAACGGCTGCAGCGACACGATCCTGAGGCCCTTCTTTGCACCGCCGCCGCCCGTCGCCAATTTCAGTGCGCTCGACACGCTGCTCTGCCTCGGTGCCAATGCGCAATTCACAGCCGACACGACCGGCGGCTTGGTGCTGTTTGAGTGGAATTTTGGAGATGGTTCGCCGATCCAAACGGGCAATCCCATCGCGCACAGCTATACCGTGGCGGGAGATTACACGGTGACCTTGATCGTGGAGAATGCGATCGGCTGCCGCGACACGCTCACGCGGCCGCAATATATTCACATCCATCCGCCCGTCGCCGACTTCACCCAGAATACCACGAGCGGCTGTCCGCCCTTGACGGTCACATTCAGCGACTTGACGGCATCGATCTATCCCGTGATTGCATGGGCCTGGGATTTTGGCGACGGAAATTCCGGCGCGGGTGCGCCTGTGACGCATACCTACGCACTGCCGGGAGTGTATACGGTGACGCTCATCGTGACCGACAGCCTCGGCTGCCGCGACACCATCGTCAAGCCCAACTTGATCACGGTTTTCACGCCGCCCGTTGCCAATTTCGGCATCGTGGACACGATCAATTGCGATCCATTCACCATCGTGCTGCAAGATTCGAGCACATCGGTGGCCTCGACGATCGTGGGCTGGAACTGGGCATTTGGCGATGGTGGCACGAGCAATTTGCAAAACCCCACGCATGCCTATTTGATCCCGGGGCCCTACACGATCACGCTGATCGCGACCGACGCCAACGGCTGCCGTGACACGTTTGCCTTGCCCTTCATTTCCCCTGCGCCTCCCGTCGCGAATTTCACCGTTTCAGACAGCTTGCTCTGCCTCGGGGCAAGCGCAATATTCACGGGCGACACGACGGGTGGCATTGTGCTGTTTGAGTGGGATTTTGGAGACGGATCACCCGTGCAGACAGGCAATCCCCTGAGCCATTCCTACACGGTGGCAGGCGATTACACGGTGACCTTGATCGTGGAGAATGCGTTGGGATGCCGCGACACGCTCACGCGGCCGCAATATATCCGCATCCATCCGCCGGTCGCTGACTTCACGCAGAATACCACGAGCGGCTGTCCGCCCTTGGCGGTCACTTTCAGCGACTTGACGGCCTCCACCTACCCCATCGTCGCCTGGGCTTGGGATTTTGGTGACGGCAACTCGGGCACGGGTGCCCCCGTGACGCACACCTATGCACTGCCGGGCGTGTACACGGTCACGCTCATCGTGACCGACAGCCTCGGTTGCCACGATACCATCGTGAAACCCAACCTGATCACGGTCTTCGCGCCGCCGACCGCGTTGTTTGGCATCACCGATACGCTCAATTGTCAGCCATTCACCATCCAACTCACAGACTCCAGCAGCGGCGCTTTCCCGGTCACGGCTTGGGCCTGGACATTTGGCGATGGCGGCACGAGCAACCTGCAAAATCCCTCGCATGCCTACCTCAACCTGGGCACCTACAACATTACGCTCATCGCCACCGACGCCAACGGTTGCCGCGACACGATGAGCCTGCCCTTTGACGTGCCGGTGCGCCCGGTGGCGAATTTCGTTGCCGATGACTCCGCGGGATGCGCGCCGTTTGCGGTGACTTTTACCGCCGACAGCACCGATGTGGCGGGTTATTTCTGGAATTTTGGCGATGGGAATACGAGCAATATTGGGCCCGTGGTGTCGCACAGTTATCCTTTTGCCGGGCATTACACGGTGACGCTGATCATCCAAGACATTTATGGATGCTCAGACACGCTCACGAAACCCAATTACATTTTTGTGGATTCGCTCACCGCGCAATTCACATCGACGGCCGCGGGAGGTTGTCCGCCCTATCCTGTTACATTCACCGACTTATCCTTCAGCGACACGACGATCGTGGCTTGGTTGTGGACCTTTGGGGACGGCGGCAACAGCACCCTCCAAAATCCCGTCTATACATATATTGCGCCCGGCAACTACACGGTCGTCTTGCAAGTGACCAATGCGATTGGTTGCACCGACACGGTGACCCTGCCCAATGTCACGATCTTCAATTCCGATCCGCCGCCGGCACCGCCGATCTTGATGGTGACCGTGGAGAGCGATGTGAGCGACAGCATCTCGTGGCGGCAGAGCGCCGAGCCCGATTTTGACCACTATGTCTTGTGGTGGGAGCAACCGGTGGCCTCAGGCAACTGGGCACCTGTCGACAGCTTCTTCAACCGCCTCGACACGAGCTATACACACCTGGGAATCAACACGCTCGGCAATTCCTATTGCTACAAGATGCAAGAGGTCGACATCTGCGGATTCCGCTCCTCGCTCGACAGTTCGCGCAAGCACTGCACGATCAATTTGGAGGCGACGCCGGGCATCGATCAGGCGGTGCTGAATTGGAATCCCTATGTCGGCTGGGACTCGGTGTACACTTATGATGTGTACCGCGTGACCAATTATGACACGCTGTCGGTCACCTACATCGGCAGCGCCTCGGGCGGGGACACGACGTTTGTGGACTCTACGATGTTTTGCTACGATGACTATTGCTACCGGGTGAAAGTGCGGGAATTTGGCGGCACGGGCGAGCGCTCGTGGAGCGACACCGCATGCGCGAATCCGATCCACTTCCCCAATATTGTGCCGATGTACATCTGCTCGGCATCGGTGCTCAACGATACTTTTGTTGAGATCAATTGGACCCTGCCGCCCAGCAGCTTGCCAGCCGCGCTATTCCTGGACCGTTCGCTCGACGGCAACAATTGGCAGCCCATCGCGCAATTCACGCCCAATGTCACGAGCTTCGTGGACGTCGGGGTGTCGGTGCATGAGCAGTCGTATTATTACCGCATCTCGATGATCGACAGTTGTGGTGACCTGGGCCCTTACAGCAACATCGGGCGCACCATATTGCTGCAGGCCGACCTGCAACAAGGTCTGCCTTTCCTGCAATGGAATCCTTACGAGCAGTGGACCAATGGCGTGCTCAATTACAACATCGAGGTGTTCAACGAAGCTACGCAGGCTTGGCAGGCGGTGATGACGCATCCGAGTAGCCCCACGGAGTATTTGGACGCGCTCACCAACATTGATCAACCGTTTTATTGCTACCGGATCTTTGGCAATGAGAGCGGAGGCGGATGCCGGAGCTTGAGCAACGAGGAGTGTGTGCCGGTGGGGCCGACGTTGTTTGCGCCCAATGCCTTTACCCCCAACGGCGATGGCTTGAATGAATTCTTTGAGCTCAAAGGCCGCTTTATTGCGGAGTACCACTTTATGCTCTTCGACCGCTGGGGTGCGTTGATTTTTGAGTCCTATGACCTTAATTATCACTGGAATGGAATGTGGCGCGACAAGGCTTGTCAGGAAGGGGTTTTTGTGTGGGTTGCGACGGCGAGGGGATTTGATGGGACGGTGATTGAGAAGAAGGGAAGTTGTACTTTGATACGATGAGGGGAAAGAAAGTGAAAAGTGAAAAGTGAAAAGTGGAGAGAGGAGAGTGGAGAGTTGGTAGCATATACTGTGGTTTTTTGTTCAGAGTTCAGAGATCAAAGTTCAGAGTTGCGATCGGCTTCTTGTTGGGGTTTACGGCATCTCCGGTTTTCATTCTCAGCCGTTTGCTTGGCTCTGCGGACCGGCGCCTGTCCCGATCAGAGATCGGGGCGCTCTCTGCGGTTTCTAATTCTGTGCCAGTGGTTCGAGACGCTTCGGATATGTGATTTTTGGGGACATGATTGCGCATTCAAAAAAGCTTTACCTTCGGATCAATCAATTTGGATGCGATGCAAAAGCGATTTTTGATTTTGGGCGCGCTGGCGCTGATGTTTAGGCTCGGTGTTCATGCCCAGGCTTTTCAGACTTTTCCCGATGACCCTTATGGGCTGAAGAAGACGGTGCTGGCAAATGGGCTCGAGGTGTACCTCGTCGAGGACCACAACCTGCCGCAGGTATTTGGCGCGGTGGTCGTGAAGGCGGGCGGCAAATACGATCCCAAGGATGCCACCGGCATGGGCCATTATTTGGAGCATATGCTCTTCAAGGGCACCGACGTCATGGGCACGAGTGATTATGCACGCGAAAAGCCCTTCCTCGACCGCATCGACTCGCTCTATGACCAACTCGGCCTCACCAAGGATGAGCTCGCCCGCAAGGCCATCCAAGCCAAGATCAATGAGAATGCCGTCGCCGCCGCGCAATATGCCGTCCCCAACGAACTCGACCGCATGCTGGAATCGATCGGCAGCGAGGGCGTGAATGCATTCACCGATGTCGAGCAGATCGTCTACCACAATTCATTCCCGCCCAATCAAGTGGAAAAATGGTTGGACATCTATGCCGCAAGGTTTCAAAACCCGGTTTTTCGCCTGTTTCAGAGCGAATTGGAGACAGTGTACGAGGAAAAGAACCGCGCCATGGACGATTTTGGCTACGCCATATTGCGCAAATTTTCCTCATCATTCTTCAAAAACCATCCCTACGGGCAGCAAGACATCATCGGTGAGACCGACCACCTCAAAAATCCGTCCCTGACCAAGATGCACCAATACTTCGACACATATTATGTCGCCAACAACATGGCCCTCGTGATGAGCGGGGATTTTGATGCAGCAAAAATATTGCCCTTGATCCAGGAGAAATTTGGCAAGCTCAAGCGCGGCGTG
>JANMIM010000009.1:0-3593 GCA_031375795.1 Bacteroidota bacterium | reverse complement strand
CAAAGTGGATGTCGACGATGCTGCGGCTGCCCTCCTCGCGCTGCGTCACGGTCGGGTCGGGGATCGGCTGCGAATTGCCGGACTTCTCGGCGCTGGTGTAATAGCCTGCGCCCATGATCTGTATCGGTTCGCGCCAGAAGTGCCTGATCTCGACCTTGAAGTATTTGTAGTCGCTGCGCGGGAAGTGGATCGTGAGCAGGTTCCAGGTCGATTGCGGGTCATAGTTGGCATCGTAGCCGTAGTCTTCCTTGATGATGTACCAGCGGTTCATGTCGTCGCTGCCGCTGAGCCAGAAGTCCTGGTGCACGTCGGCATTGCGTATCTTGAGCGCGATGCGGTCGAGTGCCAGCCCCTTGGGGTTTTGGAAAAAAGAGCGGCTGTACCAGCGGGCCCAGTAGTCGTCCTCATAGCGTTGCATCCATTGGATGCTCGTTTCCTCGGCGCTCAGCGGCTCCGAGCTGAGGATATAGGGCACCTCGTTGCCGGCGCTGTCCAGCAGCCGCATATTGCCTTGCGACGACGAGAGCCGGGCGGTCACCGTCGCGGGCAGGTAGACGTTTCCATAGCCGCTGCCCTTGGGCGTCACGGGAGCTTGGTATTCCCAGCTTTGTGCAATGCAGAGCGCGGGTAGCAAGGCGAGTGTGAGGAGGAAAGGAAATTTCATGGCGAATCATTGGATTGAGGAGGGGAATTGAAAAAATGAATCCGGCCTGCCGTCCGATGAGGACGGCAGGCCAGACAAATCATCCAGCTTCGTTCTCGGCAGCTGCATCTTGCTCTTCCTTGTCGGTGAGCAGCTTGCGCAGGCGCTGGTACATGAACGAAACCACGAGCAGCAGCACGCCCAGCGAGATGAAGGCCGCGATCTTTCCACCCGCCGATACACTTCGGATGTCGAAGAGAAACAGCTTGAGCAAGATCAGGAGAAACAAGGCCAAGCCGCCGATGCGCAGGGAGAGCAGCTTCTCCCGCATCCCCAGAGCGATCATCCCAAATCCCATGAGCCCCCACAAGATCGGGTAGCCCACCTTGCGGCTGATCTTCTCAGAGATGCCCATCATGCCCAGCACGTGCTCCAACTCAAAACTCAGCAAGACGATCGCCAAGATCGAGAAGCCCCAGATCACAAATTTGCCTGTGTCGCCAGTGAGATTGGTCTGGCTGCGCACATTCCAGAAGGTCAGCGCACCCAATCCCAGCATCGCCACAAAGGCCAGCATGTGCCAGGGAAATCCGTCTCCCGTCGCAAAATCGACCATGTACATCTCTCGCATCTGCATGAGCATCGTCGGCTGCAAGATCGCCCAAATCGCGAGGCTCAAAATGCCGAGCCCCGTCACCGTGTTGGCAAATGCCACTTGCTTGCCGCGCATCGCCCAGAGCAGCATGCCGCTCAGGTACAGCGCGGTGAAGGCACCCAACCCGATGGCAGTAGCCCCGCCGCTGAACTTGGAAAGCCAATTGGTCAGCTCAAAGACAATGCCCAGGTAATACAGTGGGAGCGCTGCAAATTGGTAGATTTTGATCAGCGCCACGTTTTCCTCGCCCTCGTCGCCGCGTTTGCGCAGCAGGTGCAGCGCCACCATGCCGCTCGCCGTGAGCAGGCTCGTGAGGCAGGCCCCGTTCAGCAAAAATGGCAAGGCAACTGCATCCCTGGAGAAGTAGGAAACATTCCAATGGTACATGAGCATGCCCACGGCCAGCACACTGATGAGCACAGATGCTTGACGCAACAGTGCAATGCCCGTGCGCTGACCCATGAACAAGACCAGCACCGCCTCCGCGATCCAAAACAAGGTGATGTAATGCCCCTCCAGTTGGATCGGGATCGCCAAGGTCACAAACGTGAGCGCCAGGCCGATGAGCATCGTCTGCACGTGGTCATTGGCTTTCAGGAGCTTGCGCAGCGGCAGAATGAAGGAGAAGTGGAACAAAGCCATGCTCGCCGTGAAGATGCCCATGTACAATCCACCCGCCATCTTTTGGATCATCAGCATGGAGATGGCATAGAAAAAGACAGAGTTGCTGAGCAGCGAGAAGTAGGTGAATACATCGGCCACCTCCTGCTTGCGCACACGGTAGGCCAGGGTCGTCATGAAAAAGGTCACAAAAAACAGCATCGCAAACACGAGTCCGCCAGCGGGTACCAAGCCGTTGTGCATGCCATACTCGCGCAGCACCCAGCCCCCAAAGAGGAGCAGCGTGAGCGCGTAGCCCAGGATGCGCACCACCTTCCAGTCCCTGAACCAAGCCAAGACCAGCATGCCGACATTGACCAGGAGGATGTAACTGAAGAGCACGACATAGTTGCCATCGCCCTTGGCGACCATGAACGGTGTCGCAAAGGCGCCGAGCAAGCCCAGCACTGCGATCTCCTGTCGATTATAGGCGACCGAGAAAAAGACCGTCGCCGCAGTCGTGCCACACATCAGGGCAAATGCCGCTCCTTGACTGATCAAAGCATATTGGTGGTAGGCGATCGCGATCGAGAAATAAAACACGGCAAACCCGCCGCCAAGCAAGACCGAGGAAAAGGCCTTGTAGTTCTCGCGCAGCTTGTGGGCCACGGCCAGCAAGATCCCCCCGCTGAGCAAGCCCACCATCACGCGGCCGATCGGGCCGATCCAGTCTTGGTCGATGGCATATTTCACAAAGATGCCGATGCCGATGACCAAGATGCCGATGCCTATCTTGCCGAGGATGTTGCCACCGATGAAGTCCTCAAGCCCTTCCTTGGACTTGGCGGCGGCAGGTTGGGGTGCCTTTTGCCTGGGCTGCGCAGCGGCTGCATTGGAGGTCGTGACGTTGGCGGCGGTCTCGGTGACGACCGGCTCGAATGCCATCGTGACAGGCTCGGGGGTGGTCACCGGTTCGGTCACGGTCGGCTCGACCGTGGGCACCACCGAGACCACCGGCGCAGCGCTGAGTTCGATCACAGGCAATTGCACCTCCTGCACGCGCTCGGCAGGCGTAGCGATGGGCGCATCCTTGGTCGAGGGAGACTTGCGCTGCCGCAGCGCCGCCAATTGGTTTTCCAGGGATTGGATTTGCAGGGTTTTGGATTTGATCTCCGCGTCTGCGGACTCTCGACCCTTGAGCAAATCTGGCAGGGATTTTGCAATCAGGTCCTTGAGGCGGTTGCACTCAAAGTTGCATTCCCGCAACTTGCGCTGTACCTCGTCGATCTGGGCGTGAAACGTAATTTCAAGATCCATAAGCAATTGTAATGAATGAACTCGGCCCTAGGGCCTTGAAAGTGTTTTACTGCATCGGTTTGCGAAAATGTTTCCAAATAACTTTTTCCCCCTGATTGTCAGTGGATTAAATATTTTTAACAATCGAATTCCAAGTCCGCTCGTAAGGCCGCGCAATGCGCTGAAAATCAGGCATCAAGAAATGTTGGCGAATGATTGTTAGTTTGACTTTCGGAATAAACGGAAGGAAAAGAAAGCGGAAGCCTGCGCAAAACCTGCGCTGGAAACAAATTTGCCAAGGATTGCCGTTGCTGAAAATGGACAGCAAGACCTCGAAAAACGACCCAAAACCAACTCAAGATTTGTGGCAACATGTACGCGAACGCTTCATGCCGAGGG
>JANMIM010001485.1:0-8449 GCA_031375795.1 Bacteroidota bacterium | reverse complement strand
ATGGGACGTTCGCCTTTGCGCCCTCTTTGCGCCCTTTGCGGTTTTTTTCACCGCAGCAACCCAAAGAAACCGAAAGAGGGCGCATAGAACGCAGAGAAAAATCCTTCTTCTACTCCCGCACCAATTTCCCCACAAACCCCCTCGCTCCCACCACAATCCGATACATATAGGCACTCGGCGTGAGTGCATTTGTGTCTACTACCAAATCCTGGAGCGGTTGCCCGGCCCGTGACTACCCTACTATTGCAAATACCACAAGAATTGTACATATTTACCCAATGAAAGCAGAAGAGAGCATTTCCGACCGGAAGCTGGAATTGGCACATTGGCTCTTGGAGGTCGACGATGAGACGATTCTTCAGGAGATTGAGGAATTGAGGAAGGCCGCATCTGAGGATTGGTGGGGGTCGCTTACAAACGAAGACAAGGCAGCCGTAGAGCGCGGCTTGGCAGATATCGAGGCAGGCAAGGTCTCCCCACAAACCGTAGTGATCGATCGATTGAGGGCAAGGATCAAAAGGTAGTTTGGTCTGCAGATGCTGAGATCAGCATGCAGCAAATCTTGGATTATCTCCAAGAAAACGTCAACGAAATCTATGCCGAAAAATATTTGAACAGAGTAGTTGACACACTTAATGCTGTGGCAGATCACCCTACCAACGGCATGATCGTCGACAGCGCAAGGAAAATTCGTCGCTGGCGTCTAGAACGACACAATTACGCATTGTATTTGGTACGAGATGGGTACATCTTGTTGGTCAATATCCTTCCCTATCGCCTCAACAAAAAAGGCTTCTGAAAATCGGGATCAGAACAAAATTTCGAACATCATATCTTGAGTTTTCGTTCGCTGCCACTGAAACCGTGAGGTGCAATCCGCGCTGATCCCTGTTCGGGCCACACAAAGCGCCTGAAGTGCCGCGAGAGGCCACGCAGTTCTACTCCCGCACCAATTTCCCCACAAACACCCTCGCTCCCACCACAATCCGGTACATGTACACACTCGGCGCGAGAGCCGATGTATTGAGCACCAAATCCTCGGGCTGCTGCCCCGCAGCCCAGCCTTGCGCGAAGACTTTGCGGCCATTGACATCAAACAATTCCACGCTACCAGCATCCGCAGTCACGGCCGCAAAACGCACGGTTACAGCATCGTGGAAGGGATTCGGAAACAGCATTGGCGCCGCGAGGTCGCTCGCATCACCTGCACGGATCTCAATCACATTGTGGAAATGGCTCGTCCCATTGCTGTCGAGCTGCCGCAAGCGGTAATAATTGACCTGGTTGCGGGCATAGTCGGAATCCTGAAAAGCATAATTGCCATTTCCACTCGCATCTGGAGCGGCAGGTGTAAAACCAATGTCCACAAAATCGCCCTCGCCAGATTTCATGCGCTGCACGTAATAGCCCACGTTGTTTTCCTCAGATTGCGTCTGCCAATGCAGTTGCACAAAGCCTTGCATTTCCTCTCCCTGGAAACTCAGCATTTCAATCGGCAAAATGCAGCCATTGATATTGCCCGTTAGGATCAAATCGAGGTTGCAATGCTGTCCCGCAAAGCCGTCGATCATGACATAATAGGTCTGCGAGGGCACCAGCAATGGCGCAATATTCACCGGCACGCTCGCCAGCATTTTGTCTGCGCAATAGACCGGATTGCCCCAAGCCGCACCAGTCTGACAGGTCGGCACCTGGTAGATCGCAAGCTGCGCCCCATTGCCGCCGGGAATCGAATTTTGGCAGGAAATGTTCTCGAGCATCATGTCGATCTGTGCATTGGGGCAGATGGTCGAGGGCGTCGAAAACTTGTACCAAATCGTGTTTTCCAAGCGCGTGATGGCATTGACGCCCGAGCATTGCGGCAGGGAAATGAGTTGGATATTGAGGTTGGGATCCTCGGTCGTGGGCCTGCCGGTGGCGATCGTCGTGCTACCTGCAAACGACACGCCTGCGGCATTGATGAGGGTCGCCGTGCTGCACGTGTTGCTGCCATAATTTTTACGCGGCACACCCGAGCGCATGGTCGCAGCCCAGCCCGTCGCCGTGGTGCCACCGTCTGAATAAAATTCAAACGTGAGGCAGCCCGTGGCATTGGCCAATGTCGCCTTGATCGTCTGCAAGTCATTGACATTCGTTGCATTGCCGGTATAGGTCGCGATCAGCCTGGCGGCGGTGCTGTTGCCGTCATAGACATTGAGGTAATCGTAATTTTGCTCGATGCCGATGGCCCCAAATACGGCCCAGATCATCTCGTTGGCCGACTGCGCACTCGCGTCGGGGCAATAGGTCGTCACATAACTCTGGTTGTTGCCGTAATTGGCGCCCGCGCCGCCTGTGTCGTAAAATGTCTGCGGACTGCTCGTGCTCGCCACGATCGTGGGGTTCACCGTCGGGCGATTGGCGCAACGCAATGTTGCCTTGAAGCCCGCCGCCGTCAATGTCGCGTCGCTCTGCATGCGCGTGGTGAGGCATTGCCCGCGCGAGATCACGGTGCCCGGCTGCGGGTAGGCGCTCGTGCTGCCCGTGTACAAGGCCTTGACATTGGCGGTGGTATCGGCGCCGTCCCAGACCCAGAGGTAGTCGTTGCCGATGGTGCTGGAAATGAGGTCGAGTTGCACGGGAGCTGTGAGCATGTCGAAGCTGAGGCGCACGGATTTGGCGGGGTCGCTGGCGCAAAACGTCATCGTATTGCGCTCATTGTTCAGGTAGGTGCCGCCTGCCCCGGCATCGCTGTCGTAAAAAACATGACGCGAGATGCCACAATTGATGTTGCCGCTCGCATTGTGGTCGAGGCGAATCGTGTCGCCATACATCGGCAGACCCACGCAGGCCCACTTCAGCTGGTAGCCGCTGGCGATGGTCGCGCCGTCGCTGGTGAACCTGAATGTGAGCGAGGTGCCCGTGCTCAAAGCCGAAGGCGGGATCGCGGTGCCCGAATATTGCCCGATCAGCGGCGAGGCCGTCGATGGGCCGTCGTAGATGTACATGTAGTCATAGTTGGCCTCCAGGTTGAAGGCGATGAAATCTGCCCTCACCTGCTCGCCGTTGGGGGATGAGATGGTGAATTTGTTGTTTTCGTTGTTCGCGTAATTGCCCATGGGGCCACCGGTGTCATACAAGGTATCGGCGCAAACATCGGTCCCACAATCGGTGAATTTGTCCTGGATCAAATTCCAAAAATCAGGGTAGCCATCGTCGTATCCCAGTGCCCAGATACCGATGCCGCCGATATTGCGGTTGCGCACCAAGTCAAATTTCTCGGCCATGCTGCGCACGTCCTCCGACCAACTCTGCCGCCACAATCCGCCGCTCTGGAAAATATAGGTCGGTGTTTGGCTATGTGCGTCCCAAGTCTTGGGTCGCACGCCGTCGTAATTGTTGCGCACGTAGTTGTACAACCTGGCCCCAATATGCCCCGTGTTGGTGCTGGGGTAAGTGCCGGCCGCGGTATTCCATTCCTCCCCATAATAGGGCAATCCACAGAGCAATTTGGAGGGCGTCACACCCTGGTTGAGGTAATACAATACCGAGCGCGTGAGGTTGATCGATCCCCACAAGGTGCCTGAGTACAAGGGCGAATTGGGGCCTGCCGTCGAGCTGCCGGAGTAATAATAGTCGTAGCCCATGATCACAAATTGGTCCACGTATGGATTGAGCGCCGCGATGTCAAAGACATTGTTCCAATCCACTGCATACAAGGCCACGGAAACCGTGGCGCCAGGGATGGCGGCCTTGACCTGATTGCTGAGCGACTGCATGAATCCGCTGAAATTGTTGCGCTGCGCGGCAGGCAACAATTCAAAGTCGATGTTCACGCCGTCGGCATTGCGGAAGCGCAGCAGGGAGATGATCGAGTCGATGAAGGTCTGCTTGGCGAGGGCGCTCGTGAGAAATGTGGTATTGTTGGCGGAGCCAAAATTGGTGGCGGTGAGCTCCACGCGGCAGCCTGCTGCGTGCGCGAGCGGGATGCTGTTGGTCGTGCGCCAGCTGTGGATGGATGTGTAGCCGCCGGTGCTGGGATTGACCTCATAGGAGAAGTAGGCAAATGTGCTGAGTTTGGCAAAATCATAGCCCGTATAGCTGGTCCCCATCCAATAGGGATACCACCCAAAGACCGACTTGGTGAGGTTGCAGGTCGTGATCTTCTCGGGCGACGGCCCTCCATGACGGCCGTTGAAGGCATCAAATTCCGCCTCAGACTTCAAGCCGAGCTTGCCATACAACTCAGATTGCCGCTGGTGGATGGAGGGGTGCTCTTCCTGCGCATGGAGGCGTGCGCACCAGAGGATGCCCAGCAGGGTGAGCAGGAGGACGAGGCGATTTTGCATAGCTGAAGAAGTGACTGACGACCGAGTGCAGGCGTAAAATTAGCGATTTTTCCACCGAATTTGCGCGGATAAGCAGGATTCGGAGGGGCTGGCATCCTAAATCGAATTAGATGAGAGGAGGTTGAATGTGAGGGGATCCTGTTTTATCTGCATCGTTCTTTTTCGGTTCGTCGCTTCCGTTCGTCGCTTCCGTTCGTCGGCCCTCCCCAAAGCAAATAATTGGGCCGACGAACGGAAAAACACCATCGACAAATTGGCGCAGCCAATTTGCAGCGTCATTGGAATGTGGCATCGTTCGTCGGCCCACAAGCACGGTTCTGGGGAGGGCCGGCGAACAATTACATTCTTTCTCCCCCCCCAGCGTTGTTGTAGAATGGGCCGACGAACTGATGATTTTTCCGCAACACGACAATTCTGCGATGAACAAAAGCGGCGCCTATTGCTTTGATGGTTTTGTACGTATCTTCGATCTGAACTTTAAAGGCGCATTGACACAAGATGAAAAACTTAAAATCCCGTTCCCTTCTCGTCCTGCTCCCCTTGTTGCTGCTGGTGATGGCAACGGCTTGCTCCAACGAAGGATTTGAGGGCAATGCCAGCATCTCAGGCAAGGTGGCCCACCATGGAAACCGCATCTCTGGCGCGACCGTTTTCATCAAATTTGGCGGCAAGGAATTCCCAGGCTCGCTCACATCTGACTATGACGCAAGCGTGATCGCCGACACGGGCGGAGTCTACGCATTCAATGACCTTAAAAAAGGCGACTACTACCTCTATGGCTTCGGTTATGACTCCACCTTGAATGAAAACGTCAAGGGTGGCATTTACGTGAAGCTCGACAAGGACCAAGACAAGGTCGTCGAAGTGCCTGTGACAGAGTGATTTTGGGAAGCTCAAACGAAGGCCTCGCATGAAAAAATACCTATGGCTTTGCAGCATCGTCTTGTGTGGCTGTACCTGGCACAACCTCGATGACCAGGCGACAGGCTATCCGGCCAATGTGGGCGAGATCATGGTGACCCGTTGCGCCGCAACGGGCTGCCACACCACTCAAAGTGCCGAGGCGGCCGCCGGTCTCAACCTTGAGACCTGGGAAGACCTGTACAAAGGCAGTCGTGGCGGATCGGCGATCATCCCCTATTCACCGCTGCAAAGTTTCCTCCTCTACTCCGTCAACACCGACCCAAGCCGTGGCGCGACCCTCACACCGACCATGCCCATCGGCGGGCTCTCCCTCAATGCCTCGGAATATGAGATGCTCAGGCAATGGATCGCCGACGGCGGCCGAAATGTGCTCGGCGAGGAGCGGTTTCCCGAGACGCCCGCCCGCCGCAAATGGTATGTGACCAACCAAGGCTGTGACCTCGTCGCCGTACTCGATGCCGAGACGGGACAGATCATGCGATATGTGCAAGTCGGCAAGGTCGATGGCGTTTCCGAAAGCCCTCACAACGTGAAGGTCTCCAAGGACGGTCGATTTTTCTACGTCATTTTCCTCGCCCAAAACCCCTATATCGAAAAATACAGCACCCTCACGGACCAAAAGGTCGGGCAGATCGAGATCGGGCAGGGCTACTGGAATACATTTACCATCTCGAGCGATGGCAAATTTGGGGTCGCAGTTTCCTACAGCAACACCGCCGTCGATGCCGTGATCGTGGACTTGGTCAACGATGTCGTCACCGAGCCGATGGGCCTGGGCGGCCATACCCACGGCTCCTGCGCCCATCCGACCTTGCCGCGCTTTTACCTCACCAAGCAAGACGAGAGCGGACTCCTCATGGTGGATTATGACAGCCAGGGCCGTGCCAACAATGTCGAACCGATCGACCTGCTGCAAGGCGTGCCGGCCCATGCCGGAGACGGGATCCTGCGGCCACATGAGGTGATCTTCACGCCCGATGGATCCAAGTATTTCGTTACTTGCCAGACAGCCAAGGAGGTGCGTGTCTATGAAAGCGCCAACAATACATTGCTCGAGGTGATCAATGTCGGCGACGACCCCGTGGAATTCGCGCTTTCGGCCGCGACCGGGCACTTGTTTGTGTCTTGCATGGAAGACGTCTCCAGCTTCCCGGCAGACCCCAACAAGCACGGCTCCATCGCCGTGATCGACTACACTACGAATGCCCTTGTCAAGGTCGTGTACTCAGGCTACCAGCCGCATGGGATCACCGTCGACCCCGTGAGGGGCCTGCTTGTGGTCGCCAACCGCAATGTGAATGCCAATGGACCTGCGCCGCACCATAGCACCTCCTGCGGCGGTCGCAGTGGCTACCTCACGGCCATCGACCTGCAGACTTTGGAGTTGCTGCCCGGCTTCAAATCGGAAATGTCCAACGATCCCTACTCGGTCACGCTCAAGCCCTGAGGGCACAGCGGCCTCACCCTCCAAGATGTCGGAAGCCGGATTCTATTACCGCATGGGATTTTGGCATATCATTGACTGGCAAGGATATGACCATCTCCTTTTTCTGGTTGCATTGATCGCGGGATACATCCTGACTGAGTGGCGGCAGGTGCTGGTCTTGGTGACGGCATTTACCCTTGGGCATTCGCTCACACTGGCACTCACGGCTTTTGACCTCCTGCATTTCAGGTCGGCTTGGGTCGAATTTTTGATCCCCATCACGATTTTGTTTACTGCGGTGGGCAATGCGATGGTGCCACGCGATCGCAACCAAAAGTTCCGATGGCTGCACTACTTCATGGCATTGGTCTTTGGGCTCGTGCATGGTATGGCCTACAGCGGCTACTTCCACAGCCTGCTGCGCAGCAGTGCCAGCGTGCTCAAACCCCTGCTGCTATTCAACCTGGGCATCGAGACCGGGCAATTGCTGGTCGTGGGGATCTTGTTTGGCATAGGGGCCTTGGTGGTGAAGGTACTGAGCTTCAAGGCTCGGTGGTGGATGCTGTCGCTGTCGGTGATCGCCGCCATCTGGTCGGTGTGGATGGTCTGGGACCGCGTACCTGATCTTGGATGAGGGTGCGCCTGGGGAGCCTTGGTCAACAATGATTTTCGATCGTCGTGTGATCTTCGTTTTCTGAACAGAAAACGACTCTGCAGATCAAAATCGCACACGATCAAGCGGAGTTTTTCATCCATTGGCCCAGCTCATGCAACGGACCTCTTGAATCTTAACAAAAATTTCACCTACATTGTATATTGTCTGATCAAAACATCACCGGTGGAGGCCCTTAAATCTCGCATCTACATACCGCCAAATGTGCGCTATGCCCTCACGGTCGTGGGGTTGCTGCTTGTGCTCAATTTTGTCATGCGCACCGTTTTCTTGCTGTACAACAGCGCACAGGCCGCTGCCATGAGCTGGAACGACATCCTCATCGGCTACTCGGTGGGCTTGCGTTTTGACCTGGCGACGATCTTTATCTTCAACGGCATGGTCCTCTTTTTTGTGTCCCTGCCATTGGCCATCCATCGTCGGCGCAGCAGCTACCGCATCTACAATTGGTTGCTCATCGCCGCCAACATGCCCATTTTGGTGGTCAATGCCATCGATGTCGTCTATTACAGCTTTGCTGAGAAGCGGCTCACCCACGAGCTCTTCACGACCCGCAGCGATTTTGGCAGTTTCAAGCCCTCCTTGCTGCTGGAATATTGGTGGCTCTTGGGGTTATTTTTCCTGCTCACCCTCTTGATGTACAAGATCCTCAACTTCGTCTCCTCGCGTTTCCTCGACGACAAGACCGAGGCGAGCCATTGGTCATGGCGCTGGGTGTGGACGATCTTCTTCCTGGGCATGATCTTCATGGGTATGCATGGCGGCTTGCAGCGCAATCCGCTCAGGATCTCCAATGCCTATGTCGGCGACAGCTTTTTCAGCGGGAGCATGGGATTGAATTCTGCCTACACGATATTGACTGCCGTGGACTGGGAGAATGAACAGATTTACCGCATCCCTGAGCCCGAGGCAGTGGCCGTGACGCGCACGATGCTCCACCAATCCTTTGACGGCCCCTACCTGCGCGACGACTATCCCCTGCTGCGCAAGGCATCCTTTGCAGAGCCTGAGCGACGCTACAATGTGGTTTTCCTGATCATCGAGAGCCTCAATGCGCGCGACGTGGGACTGCTCACGGGGGCGCACCCCGGCCAGAGC
>JANMIM010001483.1:0-1764 GCA_031375795.1 Bacteroidota bacterium | reverse complement strand
AGATTTTGTACTTCCACCATCGTATTTCAATTAAAAAAGCGCTGATGCCGTTGAGGCGGTGCAAAGTTAATGGAAAAATAGCGCGTGATCATGCGGCGCAAGTATTTTTGGATTTTTTGTTTTGCAGGCAAATGTCGGATTCAACCATGCCCGATCCCAGCCAGCAATTCCCCGGCAGCAACAGGGCCGAAATTCTTAAATTTGCATGAAATGCATTCTTCTCCAAGCCCGATGACGCAATGAACGATCTCCCCAGCCCCCAAAAAGCAGTGCGTTTCAAGCACATCCTGGTGATTTGGCTGGTGATCGTTGCCTGCATTGCCATCGGGGCATTCATCGACAGCCGCCTGCGTCCTGCAAAGCCAGAGCAGATTTGTCGCGGGATCGATGACCAAAAAAGGCGCTTGGATTCGCTGTTTACCCCAGTGCAATGCAAAGGCATCGTGCGCAAGGTCGAGGTAGAGCCGGGACACGATCATTTTCACGGTTACACTTGGATCACCGTAGCGCCGATCGTGGGAGAGGAGTTTGTGCCGCAGCCGATTCATACCGAGCTGGTCGATTTTGTCTCTGAGCATGAGGTCACCATCGGCTTGGTGGGCGTGAAGGATGCGCGGATCGAGGTCGGCGACACCTTTTACAAGGCGCCTGGCAGCGTCTATTTCAACTTGTTTCCATTGGCGAACGGGGATTCGATCCGCAGCGAGATGGACCCTCCGTTTCCCGTCGTGGGCAATGACTGGACCTACGAACGCCATGGCGACGAGCTTTGTTATTGGCGAAATTGACCTTTGGGAGAATGCCGCGACGTGGGGAATGAGGCCATGAACGATGCCTGTGACCGTCTGCCGGCAGCGATTCCCATTTTCGGAGCGAATGAAATTTTGATACCTTTGGTTGGCTGGCTTTGCAAAATGGACCTGCCGATGGTTGAAAGATGATGGAAAAGGGTTTGAAGATTTCTTGGTCTGGGTGGATTTTTGGTTTGCTGGCGATCGGTGCCATGGTCCTCATGAGCTACAAGGCCGCTACGACTTCTTTCACCCACGACGAGAGCCTGTCCTTCAACAACTACATCGATTGGAGCTTCATCGACATCATTTCCTTCAGGCAAGGATTTACCAACCTCCACATCCTCAATAGCTTGGGGATGAAATACTGCCATCTGCTGTTTGGGGACTCCGAGCTTTCCTTGCGCCTGCCCAACCTGTTGGCGCTCGGCATCTACCTCTGCTACGGTTACCTGCTGTTTCGGCGGCAGGGGCGTGTTTTGGCCCTGGGAATGTTTGTGTTGCTGCTCGCCAATCATGTCTTGCTCGACCTGTTTGGCGTGGCGCGTGGCTACGGGCTGTCGTTTGGCTTCATGCTGATGAGCCTTTACCATTTTATCCAATCCATTGATTCTTTCCATAGCGTATCCATTGCTCTATTAAACCTATGGCACTTACAACAACAAATAGCTTTAATATTAGCTCAGATTTTTTTGTATTTATAGTTCTTAGTATGTATGCGAGAAAGATATAAAAAAAAGGAAGACTAAATGTAAATCTCGCAAGGCTGTACAATTTATCAACAGTAAATAAATTGATAAGTATATGACTTATTACAAAGCTTAAACAAAACCAGAAAAGATGACTACTTATTAAGTATAGTGGCTGGATGAGATCAGGATAATCTAATTTTTGCAATCCCTTTTTATATAATTTTCTAATTACAAGATTTGTTAAATAGACTATCAATAATATAGATGGATACAATGATAAT
>JANMIM010001482.1:0-3882 GCA_031375795.1 Bacteroidota bacterium | reverse complement strand
GACTTCTCATCGCCATCGCGGAAGTACTCCGCAATAGAAAGGCCGGAGAGGGCCACACGGGCACGGGCGCCTGGAGGCTCGTTCATCTGACCGAAAACCAGTGTGACCTGGCTCTCTTTCATTTCCTCCATGTCCACAGAGGCCAAGTCCCAGCCACCTTCACCCATCGAATGGTGGAATTTCTTGCCGTACTTGATCACGTTTGCCTCGATCATCTCACGGAGAAGGTCGTTGCCCTCGCGGGTGCGCTCACCCACGCCAGCAAACACCGACAGACCGGAGTGTGCCTTGGCGATGTTGTTGATCAATTCCTGGATCAACACCGTCTTGCCCACACCTGCACCACCGAAGAGACCAATTTTTCCTCCCTTGAGGTAAGGAGCGATCAAGTCGATCACCTTGATACCGGTGTAGAGGATCTCTGACTCTGTGCTCAAGTCCTCAAACTTGGGGGCTGAGCGGTGAATTGGGTAGCCTTTTGGCGAGTTGGGCTGAGCCAAGCCGTCGATGGCGGTACCGACCACGTTGAAGAGGCGGCCCTTGATGCCCTCGCCGGTCGGCATCTCGATAGTGTGCCCGAGGTCGATCACCTCCATGCCACGCTCCAAGCCGTCGGTGGAGTCCATGGAGATCGTGCGCACCTTGTTTTCACCCAAGTGCTGCTGCACCTCGAGGTAGAGGATGTTGCCGTCCCTGCGGTTGATGATCAATGCGTCGAGGATCTTGGGGAGTTTGGCCCCTTCGCCGCTAAACTCGACGTCGACCACCGGTCCGATCACTTGGGAAACTTTACCCGTGTTTTGTGCCATGAGCTATATGAATCTATTTCTAACTGTCTTTTCTAAAAATCTGCGCAAAGTTAGACAGCCATTCGGGAATTAACAATGAAGGAAATGCAAAATGTTCACAACTGGATTGTGGATATGATGAAACCAACCTTGGTAAAGACAAAAAACGGCACCCTCATTTCGCGGGATTTGCATAATTTGGAAGCTATCAAAATGTAGCTCAAAAGCCGATGTCGACAAAACAAATGCATTGCCTCATTGCCACCACCCTGTTTTGTGTGATGTTCTGTGCTGCTTGCAGCTCAGATTCATCCGATCATAGGCAAGAGGGTGGAACGCATGTGGCCTCAAGTATCGACTCGGAACCACTACCAACCGGCATGATGGAAGTGAAGGACGACAGCGTCTGGCTCTTGGATCTGGCCTCCCAAGGCTATCGAACGAATAAACTGAAAAGAGGTGATCGTTGCACCTACGATCGCCGGGGCCATGTCGAGATTATCAACGGGACATTGGACTATTGGTATTTGGTCGACTTTGAGGGATCCCATGGCTGGATCTTTGGCGGCCATACGAGTGGATTCAAAATGATCAATATCGAGCAAGCTGCTACCCCGCGAGCTGCGTGGGACAAACAGAAGGAATCTGACCAATTATGGTGTAAGATTTCACCCAATCCCTCACCCGAGGACTATGGGCAGGAGGTCACCGACACGGGCTGTGTTTGGAGCGAAGAGGTAAACGGGAACTATATTGCAAAATACAATGGAGGTGGGTCAGGAACCTATTGGCAGATCAAGCATGTATTTTCAACCGATACCATGGAGAATCTCTGGTTCTGCCCGATTGCGATTGAGGATTCAAGCAACTATCTATCCGATGGAAACGATGGAACGTCGATCGTGCACAGCCATGCAACGGCGCTTGGCATCTACGATGGGACGTGGAAACTTTCAGATGCCCGCATCGACGGTCGACTTGCCGATCATTACGCAATTGACACAGACACTACATTGTTCGTCTTCGACACGAGTTGGATTGGGGCAACCCAAGGTGAGCAAAGTGTAACCATCTGGCGACATATTCGATCCACAAACACATTTGAACGCATTCAAATGATCGATTTCGGAAAATGGTCATCAGCCACCCCCGAAAAGCCCATTCCCTTGAAAAAAAATCGCATTCCAACAAACCCCAGACGGCCCCAAACTCACCCTCCAAAGGAAAAATGCCCCCATGATCACCATGAATTGGGATGCATCCACCAACCGATTCGTCCCCACAAAATAGCTACGAATCACGCCGCCTGCGGCGGCATGGGGATTTTTGCACTACCTGCTCGATTGTGGATATGATTGACGGCATGTTAGGCCGAGTCAAAAAAACTGCCTGCATTTCATGCGTTTGTGATAAATTCGACTCGATGCAAAAACTAAAATTCCTCTTTTTGGTAGCCCTGGCGCTTTGTTTGGCGGGATGTCCATATCTCTCCACGGTCCCAATTGATGATCCGAACATCGAGGTTGATCCCCAGTTGCTAGGAACATGGTACCTGATGGTCGGCAATGGCGGTGCAGATGATTATGTCGTCGCCCAGAAAGATGAATTCGTCTACGAGATCAAAACGACCGTGCCGCCACCTCCAGATTCCGAAGATGACCCTTCCGATGTTATCTACAACGCGCATTTCTCCCAAATTGGGTCCAAGACATTTCTCAATCTTCAGCGAAGGAGTCAGGGCGAGGGCTATTATTTTTTCAGCTTCGAGAAAGATGCCCAACATCTTTATTTGAAAGAAATCACCTCCAACATCAAAGAAAGGTTCAAGTGTTCGGAGGAGTGGAGGGCATTTGTCAAAAAATATATGAACCTCTCTTTCTTTTACGGGGAGGAATTGGTCTTTGCCAAGCGATGAGTTAGTGATTTTGCCTTTCGCGAGGATGCGAACAAAACCCAGAAACGCCAGTTCAGCGCACCTCATTCAACACCCCAACTGATTCTGCAAATTCTGCAAATTCTGCTCCAGCTTCGACCACTTCACCCGCGACATCGCCGAGTGCCTAGTCAGCTTCTTGAATTCCTTCTCATTCAGCGCATCCCATTCGGCCCGGCCATAGTCTATTATATGTGTGAGCGGCTTGAAGTCGCCGCTATTGGGCGTCGCGAAGGAATTCCAGGGGCAGACCTGCTGGCAGATGTCGCAACCGTAGGCCCAGCCTTCGGTTTGGGCGGCGAGCTCGGCGGGCATGCCTTCGCGCAGCTCGATCGTGAGGTAGCTGATGCACTTGCGGCTGTCGATTTGATAGGGGGTGAGCGCCTCGGTCGGACAGGCGTCGATGCACTTGGTGCAGGTGCCGCAGTAGTCCTTCATGGGGCCGTCGTATTCCAGCTCCACATCCACGATGATTTCGCCGATGAAGTACCAGGAACCCATTTTGGGATGGATGAGGTTGGTGTGCTTGCCGATCCAACCGAGGCCGCCGCGCTTGGCCCAAGCCTTGTCCATGACCGGCGCTGAGTCTGTGAACACACGAGCATTCACCGCGCCGACATTTTCCTGCATCCACTCGAGGACTCGGTACAGTTTGCGCTTGATGACCTTGTGGTAGTCCTCGCCCCACGCGTAGGTCGATATCTTGGGCGCATCTGCTGGTTGATGGTCTTTGGGATCCGGGCAATAATTGAGCAGGACGCTGATGACCGACTTGGCACCCTCCACGAGCAGGCGCGGATCGACGCGCATGTCGAAATGGTTTTCCATCCAAGCCATCGTGCCGTGGCGACCCTCTTGCAGCCACTGCGTGAGGTCACGGGCCTCTTGCTCCAGAAATCCAGCCTTGGAAATGCCCACGAGGTCAAAGCCTTGCTCGGTGAGCTGGGATTTGATGGCATGGGTGAGGGAGGTGGGGTTCAGGGGGGAGTTTAGATTTTGGAGTTGAGAGTTGAGAGTTGAGACTTGAGAGTTCAGAGTTTCGTGGGCTCTGCGGATCTCTGCGCTCTCTGCGGTTTCGTTTCTTCCGCTGATTTGATGAAAGTTCAGAGTTCAGAGTTCAGAGTTTGATGCCTTTGGCATCAGTGCGGCAATGCTTTGAGG
>JANMIM010001477.1:0-4812 GCA_031375795.1 Bacteroidota bacterium | reverse complement strand
GGTCGCCGACAGTCTGGAAACGCTGGAAGTCAATCTCCCTTTGGATCTCCAGACGACCGAGATCGAATACCTGGGCGAAGGCCCGAAGACAGACACTTCCACCGCAGGTGAATCTCCAGAGGCCGAGAGCAAAACACCTGTTGTCCCCTTTCCCGCCAACATCGAGCCGCAATCGTTGCCGGCCAAGCAAAAGTGGAAAGCCAGCAGGAGCTTCAATGCCAAGAAGCTTCTGTTGATCATGGGACTGCCCTTGTTGGCCATCTTTTGCGTGGTAGCCTACAACTTTGGCGCCGTAGAAGGCCCGATATCGGAGCATCCGACATCCGCACCCGATCTCATCCCGCTCAGGTTTGAGCAGGGAGCCAAGGTGTGGCTTGATACCCTAGTGGTGTATCACGATGACACGCTGTTCAGCCGTTTCGAAAATGCCTTTACCGAATCTGATACAGTGACCTTGACCGAGATGGGACTCCATCCCGGTAGCCTTCATGGGGATACGCTTTATTTCCGTCTGCCCGAGCAGGAAGCTGGGGAGCTGCACGTGGTGTTGCCTCGGTGAGGGGCGGCACCATGGCGATGCGCAATAGAAATCAGTGTTGGCACGGTCGAAAAGTTGCGAAAATGCCGCGGGAACGGGTTTGCGTGTGATACCCCATTGCACCCCATCCCCAAACCTCCTATCTTCACACCCGCAATTAATATGCCCCATGAAGATGCTCAGAAAGCTATTCCTTACCCTGGCCCTAACACTCACGCTCGCTCTCACGCTCAGAGCGGCCGAGGGCATGTGGATCCCCGCGCTCCTCAGGTCGCTCAATGAGACCGACATGAAGGCGATGGGCCTCAAGCTCAGTGCCGAGGACATCTATTCCGTCAACAAATCCAGCCTCAAGGATGCGATTGTGCTCTTTGGCGGCGGATGCACAGCCGAGGTGATCTCGACCCAAGGTCTCATCCTCACCAATCACCACTGCGGGTTTTCACAGATTCAAGCGCATAGTTCGGTGGAGCATGATTACCTCACCGACGGCTTCTGGGCGATGACCAAGGCCGAGGAATTGTCGAATCCTGGGCTCACGGCGACGTTCATCGTGCGCATCGAGGACGTGACGTCCAAGATCCTGGAAGGCACCGACGGCCTGGAACCCGCAGCAAGGGCTGCCCGCATATCCGCCAACATCACCGCCTTGGACGCCGCCACCGAGAAGGCCGAGCCCAAGCACCAAGCGGACATCAAGCCATTTTTTTATGGCAATGAGTTTTACATGATCGTCACCAAGACCTACCGCGACCTGCGGCTCGTGGGCGCGCCTCCCGGCGGCGTCGGCAAGTTTGGCGGCGATACCGACAACTGGATGTGGCCCCGCCACACCGGCGACTTCTCCGTGTTTCGCATCTACGCCAACGCCGACAACGAGCCGGCCGACTATTCACCCGACAACAAGCCCTATGTCCCAGGCCACTCGCTGCCGGTCTCGCTCAAGGGCACCAAGCCGGGCGACTTCACGATGGTCTACGGCTTCCCGGGCCAGACGCAGCAATACCTGCATTCCAAGGGCGTGAAGTTGGTGGTGGAGCAAATGAACCCCAGGGCGATCGCCATGCGCGACAAGAGCCTCGCCCTCATCAATGAAACCATGGCGAGCAGCGACCGCCTGCGCATCGCCTACGCCTCCAAGCAAGCCCGCATCGCCAATGCCTGGAAGAAATGGATCGGCGAGTCCAAGGGCCTCGAGCGCCTCCATGCCATCGAGAAAAAGCAGGCCATGGAAGCCAAGTTTGCAGAGTTGGTGACCAAGGATCCCAAGTTGTCGATCCTCTATGGCGACGTCTTGAAGGATTTGGAAACCCACTATGCATCGGGCACGCAATACATACTGGCGCGGAGCCTGTATGTCGAGTTTTATTTCATGGGCCCTGAGGCGCTGCGTTTTGCCACCGGATTTACCAACCTCGCCGAAAATTACACCAAGCTCGTGGCCGACGGCAAGCTCGCCGACGAGATTCGCAAGCTCAAGGAAAGTACCACTGGATTCTACAAGAACTATGATCCGGCGACCGACCAAAAGATCCTCGCGGCCCTGTACCCCATGTACATCGAGGGCTTGGATCCCGCCTTGCGTCCCGACATTCATGCGTCCCTCACGACCAAGTATGGCAACGACTGGAACAAATATGCCGCCGAGGCCTACGCCAGTTCGGTCTTCACCGACGAGGCGAGGTTGAATGCATTCTTGGACAAGTTTGGCAAGAAGAGTGCCTTCAAGCTGCAAGGCGACCCGATCTTCCAGTTGCAAAAAAGCGTGACGGGCTGCTGGAAAGACAAGGCGCAGATGCAAGCGGGCGCATTTGAGGCACGCCTGCAGGACCTCATGCGCGTGTACGTGAAGGGCATGATGACCGTCTTCAACGACAAGAAATACTGGCCCGATGCCAACAGCACCTTGCGCGTCGCCTACGGCAAGGTCGAGGGCAGCGAGCCACAAGACGGCGTCATCTACAAGCCCTACACGACGATGGATGGGGTCTTGGAAAAATATGTGCCCGGCGATGTCGAGTTTGACTTGCCGCAGCGCCTGGTGGAAATGGCTCGCAAGAAGGAATTTGGACAATATGCCAATGCCGAGGGCGACCTCGTCGTGGCCTTCACCGCCAGCAACCAGACCACTGGCGGCAACTCCGGCAGCCCGGTGATCGACGGCAGCGGCAACTTGATCGGCATCAACTTTGACCGCAGTTGGGAGAGTACCATGAGCGACATCATGTATGACCCCGAGCGCTGCCGCAACATCGTCGCCGACATCCGATATGTGATGTGGGTGATCGACAGTTATGCAGGTGCCAAGCACTTGATCGCAGAGATGAAAATCATTCGCTGATGGCTTACGAGAAACGCGAGGAGAGCGGCAATGTCTTCAATGCAGAAGCCGCAGACGCCCAGATGAACTGGGCCATGGAAAAGGCGCGGCTCACGATCGCCCATTTCAAGGAAAACATTCTCCAGCCCGCCGAGAATCAATATGGGCACAGCCTCAAGGTGCGCATACAGGACCAGGACGCCACCGAGCACATGTGGCTCCATGACCTGAGCCTGGACGACGACGGCCTGTTTTATGGCATCATCGACAGCGACCCTGTGACCGTGACGCATGTGAAGGCCGGTACCCGCATCGGCATCCCGCACGAAGCGATTTCAGACTGGTTGTATGTGCAGGATGGCAGGCTCATCGGCGGCTACACGATCAGGGTCTACCGCGAGAGCCTCAGCGAAGCCGAGCGTGTCGAGTTCGACAGGGCGTTTGGCCTGCAGGTGGACTACGGATATGATTTTTACCCGCACGACATGACCACGCCAGAGGGGGCGATCCTCTGCCTGGAAGACGCCTACTCTGCTGGCGACATCCAAGCGGCCCTGGCTTGCAAGGATTTTGAGACCGAGGCGCGCATGCTCCTCGATCAGCTGCCGAATATGCAGGGCTACGACGAAGACATGCTCGCCCAGACCGCAAACACCTTGCGTTTGTCGTTTGAGGCCCATATGCGCAACGGCGGCATGCCCAATTTCGAGGGTTTCATGCACGCATTTCCCGAGCGCGAATTTTTGGACAAGGATACCGTGATCGTGAGCGAAATCTGCTACCATCCCGATGGCCGGCTCACGCTCGACCGCCTCGCCGTGACCCGTCACGGCGACGAGTGGCGCGTAGGACCCCCGATCAACGTAAATCCTGAAAGCGCCGAGGAGGAATAACCGCAAAAATCGTCATCCCGCATGAACACCCAGCTCCATCGCAATTTTCACGCCCAATTCTCGCTCACGGGAATCATGGGGTGGCTGATTGCGCTCACGGTTTTGTTGCATGCTTGCTCGGAAAAGGGCCCAAAACCAACAACGGCTGCGCCCAAGCCGCCCACTCCACAAGCGCCATCCCCGGTCGGAACGGCAGTCACCCCGGGCACCGACTCCGATGACATGAAGCTCACGACGCTGAGCTTGGCAGACTTCCAAGCCAAGTTCTACATGCACGCCAAGCCGATCCAGTGCGAAATTCCCGACAATTTCTACAAGGAGGTCGATCCGAAACTCACGCATTTCGAGCGGGTGGAGATCGACCTGGGGAATGGCAAGCGCAGCGAGATCGCCATGCAGAACTTCGGCGCGTGGGCCATGTGGAAAAACAGCATCGGCAACTATGAGATGCTCACGACCATGGTCAACGACATCGGGTACCTGATGCACCTGAGCACATATAGCCCGGAATTCAAGCCATTGGGTTCGTTTGAGGTGGCCCGCCGCAGCAATTTCAAGGGGCAGGAATCGATCAAGCGAGGTCAGTTCAGTGAGGGAGACAACTATAGTTATACCGTGGTGATCAAGCAAGATGGCAAGCAAATCCAAAACCTCAGCGGCTTGGTGATCGTGGCCCCGAGTGGGAATTACAAGGTGATGAACGAGGTGGAGTAGGGGTTTTTGGGGGGTTGGAGTCTAATGGCTTGGACGCTTGAATTCTTTTCGTTTGCCGGAGGCAAATGGTCGGGAATCGCCGATGACCGGATGATTACCCTACAGGAAAGACTATGCTTGACGCGACACTAGCGTAAAAGTTTGGGAATGTTAAGCTTTCCGTAACCACATTTTGAGTTGGGGACAGTGCCAGTAAACTCATCCGCATCGCAGCTTTTTTGGATCGCTCCAAGTACGTGTTCATAAGAGGAATCTGGAAATTTTTCCAAAAAGAGCGCAACAACTCCTGCTAACAGCGGGGCTCCAATACTCGTTCCTCCTACAACACCATGGTACTTTCCTTTGAG
>JANMIM010001464.1:0-1611 GCA_031375795.1 Bacteroidota bacterium | reverse complement strand
CCCGTGGGCATGAGCGGCGTGCGCCTCGAGGGGAATTTCCACGTGGTCATCGGTCAGACGACCGCTGCCAACAACATCTACAAGTGTGTGCGCAAGGCAGGCTTGGAAGCCCGCGAGCTCATCTTGGAGCCGATCGCTTCGAGTGCGGCTGTGCTCACCGACGAAGAACGCGAGGCAGGCGTGTGCCTCGTGGACATCGGCGGCGGCACCACCGACTTGGCCATCTTTGAGGACAACATCATCCGCCACACGGCTGTGATCCCCTTTGGCGGCAACATCGTCACCGAGGACATCAAGCAAGGCTGCACCGTGATGCGCCGTCAGGCCGAGCTCCTGAAGCTCCGCTTTGGCTGCGCCCTCGCCACCGAGATCAAAGACGACGAGATCATCACCATCACCGGCCTCCAAGGCCGTCCACCCAAGGAAATCCGCCGCCGCACGCTGAGCAACATCATCCAAAGCCGGATGGAGGAGATCATCGAGTTTGTCGCTGCAGAGATCAAGCACAGCGGCTACGAGAAGAAATTGGTCGGCGGTATTGTGGTCACGGGCGGTGGCGCAATGTTGGCCCACGCCAAGCAACTCATCGAGTACGTGACCGGCATCGACACCCGCATCGGCATGCCCGGCGAGCACCTCGCAAGTGGCCTCGTCGACGAGGTGAACAGCCCCATGTATGCCACGAGCGCAGGCCTCGTGATCCAAGGCCTCAACGCCGAGGAAGTCCCTGCCAGGGAGGTCGCCGAGCGCAATCCCGCCGTCGAGCCGCGCCCCAAGCACAAAGGGGAGCAGCAGCCCAAAGCCAAGGAGACTCGCAAGGAAAGCGAGCGCCCCACCACGAGCTTCATCGGTCGTGTCAAGGACTGGTTTGAAAGCAGCATGAGCAACACGGGGGATTTTATTGAATAATGGAAAATTGAAAATGGAGAATGGAGAATGGCCCAACGTACACTGTGTGGCGCAAAGTCAATCCATTGCAAGCCACACGAAATTTTCCATTTTCCATTTTCCATTTTCAATTGAATTAGGACTATTAATTAAAGAGCAATATGTCATCCATTGAATTTCAAATGCCCAAACACAAGAACTCGATCATCAAGGTGATCGGCGTGGGGGGCGGCGGCGGCAACGCTGTGAACAACATGTTTCGAAAAGGAATCATCGGCGTGGACTTCATCGTCTGCAACACCGATTTGCAGGCCTTGGAGATGAGCCCGGTGCCCAACAAGATCAGGCTCGGCGCCAACCAAACCGAAGGACTCGGCGCAGGCGCCAATCCGGAACTCGGCCGCCTCTCGGCTGTCGAGAGCCTGGAGCAACTGCGCGACGTCCTCAAAACCAATACCAAGATGGTCTTTGTCACGGCAGGCATGGGCGGCGGCACCGGCACTGGCGCGGCACCGGTCATCGCTGGATTGGCCAAGGAAATGGGCATCCTCACGGTGGCCATTGTGACCACACCCTTCAGGTTTGAAGGCAAGAAGCGCATGGGCCAAGCCCTCGCAGGCATCAAGGCCCTCGAGGCCGCGGTCGACACCATCGTCACCATCAACAACGACAACCTCACGGAAGTCTTTGGAAAGAATGTGACGATGAAGCAAGCCTTTGAGG
>JANMIM010001420.1:0-8355 GCA_031375795.1 Bacteroidota bacterium | reverse complement strand
ATCGCGTCTTTGTGCCTTTTGGCCTTTTTTCAGTCTCTTTGCGGGATTTGTGACCGCACCGAGTATAGCGACGCGGTAATTCAGCCCAATCCCGATGACAATGGGGGAGCGTTACCCGGGCAGCAGACCTACCAAGATAAGATGGACTCGTTGTGCTCCGGTTTGACTAAGAGAATAAACTGGATCTAAGGGCAGCGATATCCGAATCCATTTTCGTAGAAGCCGATAGTGGCGTTGGAGGAGTCGACTTTGGGGGAGTCGAGGTAGAGTTCAGGAATGAACTTGGGAAGCGGGTTTTGGGGCAAGTGTTTGCGGCTAGGTTGTGGGGTTGGGGACGAAGGAATTGGCTGCTGGGGTTTGTTTTTGGGAGGTGTCGGTTGGGGATGCACGGGTGGTGCTGGAAGGTGGTGAAGTGGTGAGATTTTTCGCGCATGGTTCATATGGTGCTTGGGACAATGACCACCAAGAGCAACTGCCTTCTCGATAATTGCGGAAGCAACTGCGAGGTCCTCATTCTCCCAAGATCCCTGCTAATTGCCGGATTTAGAGGATTAAAAGTATGGCTGCCATGTATCGATGGAAAATATTTTGAGACACTCGTTGGCAAGGATTTGTGAGCTTTTTTGATCTACTTCTCGTATGATAATCGTTGAATTTAAGTAACCATCCGCTAAACCCCGTCTAGGAAAACACCTCGAGCAGTATTATGCCTTTTTGACCGGCAGCAATTCCTCTATCCGATTGATGGGGTGGTCTTGTATTTTGGCGAGGGTGTCGCGGAGCCAAGTGAAGGGCTCGATGTCGTTGCGCTTGCAGGTGCCGAGGAATGAATAAAGCATCGCGGCCCTTCGTGCGCCTTCGTGGCTGCCTGCAAAGAGGTAGTTTTTTCGGCCAATTGCGATGGGGCGGATGGCGTTTTCTGCGAGGTTGTTGTCGATCTCCAATTGGCCGTCCTTGAGATAACGAGCTACATAGTTGAAGCGGCCGAGGAAGTAATTGACCGCCTCACCCATGGGTGACTTTGGAAGGAACATTTTGTATTTGTCGCGCAGCCATATGCCGAGTTCGTTGTTGACGGGCAGGGCCTTTTCTTCGCGCAGGGCCTTTCGTTCATCGTGGCCGAGGCATTTTTCGCGCGCCTCCCGTTCGATGGCGTAGAGTTCGCGGATCTTTCCCAGCACCCAACCGGCATTGGCATTGTCGTAATCCAGGGCCTTCTCGAAGTAGCGGCGCACGTGGGCCATGCAGCCGACCAGGAATATCCCCTCGCGCTTCTCGAACTCCTCGTAGGCGGAGTAGCCATCTGTCTGCAGCCAGCCTTTGTAGTTGCGCAGCACGTGTATGGGCCCCGAGCGGCTGCGCCCCGGACGGTAATCGAAGAGCACCAGCCCCAGCACGGGTGACTGGTAGGTCCAGTGGTAACCTTGGTGGGTTGCGCCCTTCTTTTCGCTGTCGAGCACCTTGATCGGCGTCTCGTCGGCTTGGACGTAGGCGCTTTCGAGGATTTTCTGTCGCAGCTTTTCGTAAAGCGGGTCGAGCAGCTCACAGCACCGGGCGATCCAGTCGGCCATCGTCGAGACCGGGATGTCGATGCCCTCGCGGGCGAAGCGCTGCGACTGCCGATAGAGCGGGAGGTGGTCGGTGTACTTGTCGATGATCACCTTGGCCAGCAGACCGGGACCCGGGATTCCCTTTTCGATCGGGCGGGAGTGCAGCTTTGCGCAGACGATGCGCGTGCCGCCATCGGCGGTCTTGGCTGCATATTTTTTGCGGCGGTACTGGTTGACCACCATCGTACCCGGGGTGTACTCGAGCTCCTCGGTGACTTCATCGCCGATGTAGTCCATGCCCGTGGTGTCCTCCCCGGGCTCGATCACGACCACGTTGCGCGGGAACTTGTCAGGAATGGACTGGCGGACAGGCTTTTTAGCGCCGGGTTTCTTCTCGCGTTTGGGCTTGGGCTCCTTCTTGGCCTCTTCTCGGGCGATTTCAACGGCAAGGCCAAGATCGAGTTCGAGTTGGTTCGGATTGGCAGGGGCAACGAAGCGCTCGCTTTTGGCCCCGAAGATCATCCGCTTGAGCTGCTCCAGCTCGAACTCCAGCTTGGCCCTCTGCGACTCTGCATTGGCCTTCTGCGATTGCATAAGGAGCACCTCTGCGATCAGTTCCTCCCTTGACATCGTGCTGAGTCTGGCGCCGTCCATGGGTTGAATATCGCACCCAAAAAGCGGTCTGAAACACTAAAAAATCCACAAAATGTTGTTGATAGGCCCCGATATTATGCACCCCTAGCGTACCGCTTGCGCTCCTTGACCGAGCCCAATTGGATACCCTCCAAAATCATCACCAGACGCTCCCACTTAACCTCGGCATCCTGGACACCCTCGGCGAACTGCGGCAGTTCAAAAGTCCCTTCCTCCAGCCGCTTGTACCAGATCACGAAGCCCGACCTGTCCCAGACCAACAGTTTGATCCGGTTGCGGTCGCGGTTCAGGAAAATGAACACGTCGCCTGACATGAAATTGCGCTTCATCTGGGCAGACACCAGCGCGCACAGGCTGTCGAAGCTCTTACGCATGTCCGTGCAACTTCGATAAACGAAATACCGCTGGGAGGATGTAAACCCGATCATGGCCGCAACAATGTCAACAGTTCTGCAAGGTAGGCAGCATCTACGGGCCCTTTGAATTGCAATGAAAAGTCGCCGAAAAAACTGAGTTCGGCCCAAAAATCGGCCTGCGCCGGCACTTCAACTGAAATTTGCGCAAAGCCACCGGACGCCCGCGACTGCTTGCGCCATCGGTAAAGCCGTTGCTGGAACGAGGGCAAGCTGACATTGTGCTTGCTGCAAAATTGAGCATGGGTGAGGCCACAACCTTCAAACGCCTCAAGCAACGCAGGCCAATCGGTTTTCTTTTTCATCCCGCCAAACTCGTATCGACGGATTGCGGAATCAATATGGGGTTTGGCGTATGGTTACGAATTTAAAGCTTTTCCAACTCCAAATAAATCTTCTTCTGTTCCAAATCTGCTTGAATCAATATGTCACGAAAAAGTGCATATTCAGCGGAGTCAAGGCCCAGTTGCCGATGTAAATATTTCAATACTCTAGGCTTTCGTGAAAGGCCTGTTTCTTTGAGAATTGCAAAGTATAGTGATTGGCGCTTTACAATCATAGTATCCGCGATATTCGTGGCCAATTTCATTCTATCATTTTGTAAGGCCACGCGCCGAAGAATCAAATTGGTCTTTATTTGATTGTTTTCCGCAGCTGTTTTTAGCGAATCAACTTTCAAGAAAATCTCTACTATAATACTATCAACGTTATTTGTTGATACTGGGTCACAAATTTTGAAAGCAGAATATTTATTGATTGCCAACCGATAATTTCCTGAGTTTGCCAAAGATCTAGCAGCCTGATAAATACAATCACAATTATTTGGAGGACATGATGCAGGCGGTTCTTGCAATGTCAGCCCTGAGCACCCAAACAATTCCTTAAACAATTTAGGATAGTATTTCCTCACGGAATCCTGCCTCGAATCTGCACTTAAGAATTCTTCGGCACGGCGATACAATTCTGCATCTTTAAACCATAGCTCCACCTGCATTTTCATTCGTTTGGATTCCGCAAGAATTTTCTCGGCTAGCCTTGTCTGTGCAATAATCTTTTGATCCTCAGCTAAGTTCGCCATAAGAATAGCCGAATCCTTTGCACAATCAGCTAAACTATCGCTCTGACGAGCATTCCTTGCAAACATCAGGGCACTATCTCGTTGAATACGAGCAGACGTAGCACTTTCTATTTCCCTAGCGGTTGCCGAAGTTGCAAGCTCAGTTGCATATACTGCATTGCGCCGATCGGCTTCCGACTGATCATACAACAAACCCGCACCCAGCGTGGCCAGTGATGCCAAAAATGCCAAGCCAATCGCTAAAATTGTCATTTTCTGAGCTTTCTTCTTTTGCGTAACGGCGGTAATTCGCGCACGCTCCGCCTCCTCCTGCTGATGAACGGCCTCTGCCCGCTGACGCTCAGCTTCGTTTTGCAAGCGAACAGCCTCCTCAGCCCTAAGGCGCTCCCGCTCGGCCTCTTCCTTCAAACGCACGGCTACCTCATTTTGCTTAGCTACTATTTCCTCCTCACTCGCATTCATCCGATTCAAAAGCTCCTCAGAAGCAGCAAACTCAGCCACCCAAGGCCGCAAATCATCCAACTGCTCCTGCGAAAACAACCCCTTCCACTCCCCATAAAACCGATAGATCTCCTCAGCCTTCCTCTCTTTCCTGATTTCGTCCGTCAAATTCTGCCCTACCACAAGTGCAAGCACGTCATGGCTGATTTCATACTGGGTCTCATCCCCAGACTTGAGTGTGCGTAGGATTTGACACGCCACCATCGATGCCAACAAATCGGCAAGCGATTTGCCTTCTTTGAAAGGCCTTTCCTTCATTCCCCTTTGAAGATCGACCTCGGAGACTTGGAGTTTTGTATAACGCTCAGAAATCAGCAGTTCCAGCAACTGCATTGGAATTTTCTCTCCAAAAATTTCCCCAAGATCCCTATTTTGGGTCTTCAAAAAGCTGTCAAGCACCACTTCCAGGTTGTCTTCGGGCTTGACAAGTCCTTGGTGCAGCAGCGGAAGCGCATCGTTTTTTTGGACGGCAACAGCCCGCCCCCAGAGCTCGCTCAGGAACACCTGCACGTGCGCGAGTTCGATTTCATGCTTCTTGTCGGGCAACTTGGATAGAATACTGTCGGCAAGTTCCTCTGCATTGCTCACCTCGAAGGCTGTACTATACATCGGTGCTTCAAGCGTCTTGCGGATCACCTCTCGCACGTCGCTTTTGCGCATCTTCTCGACACGGAAACGGTGCTGGAAGATGCTGGGGCAAAGTACTTCAAACTCGGAGAGGTGGCCTATGAATTCTTCACGCATGATCAGCATCATGCGGCAGGGAACTTTGTAGCGGATGAGCTGGTTGAGGCGGGTGAAAAAGTCTTTCTTTTCTGTGTCGCTGCCAGAGATGAGCAGTTCCTCAAACTGGTCGAAGAGCAGGTAGATGGGTTGGAAACGTTCATTAAAAAGCGCCTCGACCGATTGCCCGAAGTCCCATTGCGGATCGAGGGGTAGCTGGGTGGCTGGATCAAGGTCAATTTTGGTGCTCAGGTGCGCATTGATCTGGGAGAATACGGAGGCGCTGATATTGCTGCCCTTGCGAATGGAGAGCGCAAACCAATCGGATTCTGAAAACTGGTTGCGCAGGCCGCATTCGACCAAGCTGGTCTTGCCACAACCCGATGGGCCATAGACCAACAAGTGCTTTACACCGCCAAGTGCACGGTACAGGGCTACTGTCTCCTTTTCCCTACCAAAGAAAATCTCACTTTCCGTTTGGTTGTAGGAGTCTAAAAACTTGAAAGGCGAGGCTGCTTGGGTCATGGCCGTGAACTTTTCCAAGGTTTGAGGAGCTGATTTAGTTGCTCATAAAGCTCGTCGAGCTTGGGAGCATCGTTGTTTTGCTCTCGCACGAGCAGTTGCCAAGTCTTGGGGGATTCCTTTTTGCCGGGGAATGAAAGCTCGTTTTTGTATTCTGCAAATCGATAATGGCTTCCTGAACCACCTTGGCCGATGAAATAATAGATTTCGGGCGTTTGCTTGGGAGTGTCGGCCCATACGCTGTTGTCGATGATGAGCGGCGAAAGCGAAAGGTAGGAGCCGACATCTCGAATGTTTGCCAAGCCATCGTCCACTTTGGTCCCCTTGAGCAGCAGCACGCTCTGGTTGTAGGTGAAGACATCTTGGATCGCCTTGAGGGTGTAATCTTCACCTTGCATCGCACCCTCCGCATACGTGCCATGGAGTTCGCCATAGAGGTGTACAAAGGTTTTTGCGGTACCCAAACGGTAGCTCAGGTTGATGTCCTTCATGGATATGAGGCGGTACTTGGCCAAAAACGAAAGTTTCCGCAGCCAATAGACCAGACCTGTGAGGTATTCATCCAGCAATTTTTCCAATTGCTCGTCTTGCAGGACCAATCCCTTGATCAAACTTTTCCTTTGCCCTTGCAGAAAGATGGCCGTGCTGTGAAGCAAACCATTGGTGTCTGTGTCGGACTCAGGATGGGAGAGCAGATCCACCAACTTGTGAATTTCAGGCACAAATGCCTGCTCCAATGGGATAAAGGCGGTGGAATTCACCAACAACAGCAAATAATCGAATTGGTCGTGCGCATCGCCCTCCATCTTGAGAAACGATGTCAATTCAGGAATCTCAGGGCGATTTTCTCCCTTGAGCAACTGTGCCACTTGGATGTAGCATAGGTAACGCAGGGTGCTCTGAAATGCTTCAGCCATGAAGGAGAGCCTTTCCAGTGTGCGTCCGCGCCCATTCGGGGTGCTCATTTTCAACAAAAAGGTTTCGACCAGCCAGCCATAGTGCTGAAACACACCGGTGGTTTTGTTGCCTACGGTAACGCCTGGTATTTTTAGAAGCTCTCGAGACAGACTTGTGACCCATTTGTTTTCATTCGTGAGATCTTCTGAATGAGCCTGTGGCAAGTTGCCCCCAAGCCCAGCTTGTCCCAAGATGAATCCGAGACTTGCTTGGGTGATGGATCCGACATTGTACAGGTTGTCGCCAACCTGGATCGTCTGCGCTTTCAGGGCTTCAAATTGCTCCAGTAGCGCGTCGAGTTTCTTGCTGATCTCTTGGCTCTCCCCATTCACATTCACCGTAACCGTGCTGTTGGTCACCCCTTGGATCACAATGTTCCCATCGCCATTGACCACCGAAAGATTGCCTGCTCCAACGTGCCTGAACTCAGCAAACGTGACCTCATCCAGCCGCTCCAGTTCCTTGTTGAATTGATTCCAGAGGTCGTCGCCATCCTTGAACGGGCTGTAGAAATGATGGAGATCCAGAAGCTTTTGGTGGAATTCCTCCAGGCTCGGCTGGGTCGCGGCGCCTCCTGGGTCTTTTGCGTAGGTGTAGATGAATGGCTTTTGGGTGGAAACAAATTGTCCATAAGCCTTCCCAAACTCCTCGGCGGTGTACATCCCGACTTTGGTCCAAATCAGCAGCACAAAAATGTCGGCAGCTTGGACGAATTTGTTGTACTCCGCTTGAGAGCCATCGGGTCCCATCTTGGCTGAGAGGTCTTCCCAGATATCGAGGTGCAGAGAAATCCCTTTGTCAAACCAAGCCTTGGATTTACGGTAGATTTCCCGCTCAAATTGCTCGCGCTCAGGTTTGAGTTCGAAGGATGAGGCGAGGAATAGCTTGATTTTTTTCATGAAATCATCAAACAAATGCAATTCTGGACTAGGCGAATCCGCCGTATCCTAGAGACAAGTATAGTCAATCTGGTTGATTTTGCCAAAGTGGGGCAAGCCAGCATATCTGCAATCGCTCTTTACTCTAGGAAACAGGCCGATCTGTGCCAATTCTCGACAGGGAACGCCTGTCCCGATCAAAGATCGAGGGCGCAGGACGATCAAAATCGTGATTCCCGATCAAAGCGATTGTCGATTCAGTCATCGTCAAAGTCTTCGAACGATTTCGCAATTCAGGGATGTGGAACAGACTGAAATGAAAAATTAACAATGAACAATTCAGGATGCTGTCAAGCCCTCCCCCAATTGTTCATTGTCAATTACTAATTCCTAATTATTCACTCACCTCCATGCTCGGCGGAATCAATTTGTACACAATCGGCGTCACAATCCGCGACAGCAATGTCGAGGAAATCAAGCCCCCAATGAGCACAATCGCCAATGGTGCAATCAATGGATTGCTCGTGAAGGCAATCGGTGCCAAGCCACCGATGGCGGTCAAACTCGTGAGCACGATCGGGAGAAACCTGATTTCGCCTGCTTCACGGATCGCTTCCTCGAGCGCCATGCCTTTCGACCGCAATTGATTGGTGAAGTCCACGAGCAGGATCGAATTTTTCACCTCGATGCCCGCAAGTGCAATCAACCCGATGATGGCTACAAAACTCAAGGAATTCCCTGTGAGCCAGAGCGCTACCACCGCACCGATGATGCCCAAGGGAATTACACTCAGCACAATCAGCGTGCTTTTGAAGGTCTTGAACAGCAAGATCAACACCGCAATAAAGAGGAATACGGTCACCAAAATCACGGATCCAAATCCGCCGAAACTTTCTTGGCGGCTCTCGACCTCGCCGGCCATCACGTAGCGGTAGCCCTCGGGCAATTGCAGTTTATCCATCTGGGAAATCGTCTGCGTGATCAAATCATTGGCGAGGTAGCCTTTTTGCACGAATGCGGTCACGGTCACGAAGCGGTTTTTGTCGAGGTGATTGATCGTGGATGGACTTGCCTCCAAG
>JANMIM010001408.1:0-2398 GCA_031375795.1 Bacteroidota bacterium | reverse complement strand
GGATCCATGGTCGTGGTCCAGAGCTGCTCAGGGTTCATCTCACCCAGACCTTTGTAGCGTTGGATCACCACCTTGTCCATGCCACCCATTTCCTCGACGAGCGCTGTGCGCTCTGCCTCGGTCCAGCAGTACTTTTGCGTCTTGCCTTTGCGCACTTGGTAGAGCGGCGGTGCAGCGATGAAAAGGTGGCCGGCCTCGATGAGGTTTTTCATGTACCGGTAGAAAAATGTGAGGATCAAGGTGCGAATGTGCGAACCGTCGACGTCGGCGTCGGTCATGATCACGATCTTGTGGTAACGCAACTTGTCCATGTTGAGTTCCTCGCCGATCCCGATGCCTGAGACACCGAGGGCCGTGATCATGTTCTTGATCTCCTCGTTTTCATAGATGCGGGAGGGATGTGCCTTTTCCACGTTGAGGATCTTGCCCCTGAGTGGCAAAATCGCTTGAAATGCACGGTTGCGGCCTTGCTTGGCCGAACCACCTGCCGAGTCACCCTCGACGAGGTAGAGTTCGCATTCCTCTGGCTTGCGGCTGCTGCAGTCTGCGAGCTTGCCGGGCAGGCCACCACCGACAAGCGTATTCTTGCGCTGCACGAGCTCGCGGGCCTTTTTGGCGGCGTTGCGGGCCTCGGCACTCAAGATCACCTTTTGGATGATCACCTGGGCTACCTTGGGGTTTTCCTCCAAGTATTCGTTGAGCGCCTTGTAGACCACGGTCTCCATGATGCTGCCGACATCGCTGTTGCCGAGTTTGGTCTTGGTTTGACCTTCAAACTGCGGCTCAGGCACCTTCACGGAGATCACGCAGGTGAGTCCCTCGCGGAAGTCATCGCCCGAGATCTCGAATTTGAGCTTGGAGGTGGCTCCGGTCTTGTCGGAGTAGTTTTTCATGCTGCGCGTGAGGGCCTTCTTGAAGCCCGACACGTGCGTGCCACCCTCGTGGGTGTTGATGTTGTTCACGTAGCTATGCAGGTTTTCTGTATAGCTGCGGTTGTATTGCAGGGCAATCTCGACTGGCACGGTGCCTGCCTCGTCGATGCCACTGATGTAGATCGGCTCAGGATGCAGGGCCTCGCGGGTCTGATCGAGGAATTGGACAAATTCCTTGATGCCACCTTGGCTGTGGAAGTGCTTCATCAGCGGGCCTGCATAGGTGACGTTGCCGTCATCGTCACGCACCTCGACCTGCTCGCGCTCGTCGGTGAGCGTGATGCGCACCCCGGCGTTCAAGAAGGCAAGCTCACGCATGCGGGAGGCAAGCGTGTCAAACTTGTATTCCAGCGTCGTGAAGATGTCGCCGTCGGGCCAGAACGTCGTGACCGTGCCACGCTCCTCGGTGTCGCCGATCACACGCACATCGTATTGTGGAATGCCGCAACGGTATTCCTGCTCATAGATCTTACCGTCGCGATGGACCTGCACTTGGCAGACGGCAGACAGCGCATTCACGCAGCTCACGCCCACGCCATGCAGACCGCCAGAGACCTTGTAGGAACTTTTGTCAAACTTGCCGCCGGCGTGCAACACGGTCATGACGACCTCGAGTGCGCTCTTGCCTTCTTTCTCGTGCATGTCCACGGGGATGCCACGGCCGTTGTCCTTGACCTTGATCGAGTTGTCGGCTTGGATGTAGACGAGGATATCGGTGGCATAGCCGCCCATCACCTCATCGATCGAGTTGTCTACCACCTCATACACAAGGTGGTGCAGGCCTCGCACGCCGATATCGCCAATGTACATCGCCGGGCGCTTACGCACGGCCTCCAAACCTTCCAACACCTGGATGTTGGATGCGTTATAGTCGCCACCACTTACAGTTTCGTCGCTCATTTTCTTTTTCTCCATTCACCTCTTCCCGATTGTCGAGGCCACGGTTCGCGGCACAATTCAATGGGTTTTCAAGGCCAAGATTAACTTAATGCTTCAATTTTCTACAAAGGATAAAAATACGCCAAAACCTTCGATTTCAGACGCTCCCAAACCTTGATTTTATCCACAAACACCCTTTGGGAATCACGACTTTCATGATTTATGGTCAATGCGCAATCATGGATGAAATCAATTGATTTACAGTAGATTGAAATCAAAGGTGGCAAGACGTCGCTACACAATGTTGGATATTTCGAAAGGCTGAACTAAATCCAGCGGAAATATGCACATTTCCACGTAGCCATCGACCGATTTTGCGCTTCATTGGCCCTGTTTTCCGGTCCTGTTTCAGGTTGGGGGGCGCAGTTGTTGGCGGCTGGCATCCAGGGTGCCTCGTATGCTGCGACTGGGTACTTTGGATTGAAATTCGAAGCCGGCTTGCCATCTACTTTTTCACGAGTTCCAGGTTGAGGTTTGCATCCTTTACCGAATAGCAAGTGAGGTCGCAGTCGCTTTTGGATTTGAGC